>CAYQJZ010000077.1:0-1762 GCA_964417995.1 uncultured Bifidobacterium sp. | reverse complement strand
ACGTGTACTTTTCTTAAGCTACAGACACATCAATTAAAGTAACGCTCGACCCTAAGAGCAGTCAGCAGAAGTACTTTCAGTATCACTGGAATGAGTTTGTCGTGGCAAGCTGCTGGTAGTAGCGTGCTGAATCCTTCCAGATACGCTCTTGCGTGGGGTAATCCACACGAATAATGCCGAAACGTTTGGTGTATCCGAACGCCCATTCAAAGTTGTCCAGTAGCGACCACGCGTAATAGCCGGTGACATTGGCGCCTTCCTGAATCGCGGTAACTAATGCGGCAATATGCGCTTTGAGATACGCAACACGATGCTGATCATGCACGATACGACCGCCAGCTACAGCAATGGTTGCATTCCCATCAGATGCAGGAGGCCCGTAAACCGTAGGCACCGTGTCATCAACGTCTACAGTGTCATCCCACGCTGAACCATTTTCTGTCACCATGAGTTCAAGATCAGGGAATCGGCGAGACAAACTGACCAACAAATCAGTCAACCCTTGCGGGTCTTGATTCCATCCCATGGCCGTGAGTTCACCCTCTGGCGGCAGTACTTCAACATTTGACTGTGCAGGCATGGCATTATCGTGACGGTCAGAAAGACCACTACTGTTGGCTGGTCTGCTACTGTCCACATGCCGTACGGTACTCGTTGAATAGTAGTTCACACCAAGCACGTCGAGAGGCTGATGAATGGTTACCAAGTCACCGTCTTGTACAAACGCCCAATCCGTAAGATCAGCGGTTGCTTCCATAATGCGCGGATCATAGCGTCCTTCCAACATCGGGCCAAGGAACACCTCATTAGCAAAGAGATCAGCTCGCTCGACGGCAGCGACATCGTTTGGCGAATCGGTGGCAGGCCGGTTGACCTGTAGATTAAGCGTCACCGAACAGCGCGCCTGTTCCCCCACCACAGCACGAACAGCTTGCACACCCAAACCATGCGCCAGGTTGAGATGATGAACAGCAGCAAGCGCTTGAGCATGATCTTTGATCCCCGGCGCGTGGCCACCGTTACCGTAACCCAAGTAGGCAGTGCACCACGGTTCGTTGAGCGTAGTCCATGTGTCAACACGATCCCCGAATGCTTTGGCCAACACGGTGGCGTAATCAGCAAACCGATATGCAGTATCGCGACAAGGCCAACCGCCATCATCTTCAAGATACTGTGGTAGATCCCAGTGGTACAGCGTAGCCACCGGTTTGATACCCGACTCAAGTAAAGCATCAATCAGCCGATTGTAGTAGTCCACGCCAGCTGTGTTCACTGCACTGCCTTTATGCGGAATAATGCGCGGCCATGCGACAGAGAAACGATACGCGCCCACACCCAGCTCACGCATCAGCGCAATATCTTGCTGATAGCGATGGTACTGATCGCAGGCATATTCACCGGATGCCCCATCGAGAATCTTGCCCGGTATAGCGCAATAGGTGTCCCAAATTGACGGGGTTCGCCCGTCTTCATGGATTGCGCCTTCGACTTGGTACGACGCGGTGGCGGTACCCCATGTAAATCCTTGAGGAAAAATGTATGTCACAGTGTTCTCTCTTTCATAACTGGCGACGTTGCACATGACAGGTGACACTACTAACACAAGTACTCTGTTAGCACACCACAGTCAGCGCAAGACAATTCGACCGTCACTAGCTTCACCAATGTCACCAAAGCCAAGCCGTGCACGGAATGGTCGACCATCTGAGCTGACAACTTCGATACCGTTAGCAGTTCGATTAGCATTGAACACCACCGATTC
>CAYQJZ010000076.1:0-2475 GCA_964417995.1 uncultured Bifidobacterium sp. | reverse complement strand
GCAGTCATTGCGTTCTCCTTAACCATTGCAGATCTATTTAGGACATTTTACTGCCAAAACGGACATTTTGAGGTTGTTTCCGGACATTGTCCGCGAATGTCCGGAATTGTCCATCAGAAGAGTTTGATATCACCAGCAGCAACGCAAACGCCATCAATGGCAAACGCCATACGAGGTCCACTACTCCCAAACGTTGCTTTTGCTGCGACAATTCGCTTTTCTGGTTTTGTGTGTGGAGTTTATGGTTGGGGATGTTGAGTGTGTTAGGTCGGTGGATGTTGAAAGATCTCGGCATCGTGATCATCGGTTGCGGATGCTGGGAATGTTGCATGACTCGGTAGCTAATGATTTAGTTGGTGCGATACTGCGTTGTCGTACTATTGTTTCCCGTCAGAGCGTGGACGCCTCAGTGTTGGCGGAGATATGCGAAATCGAAGATATTCTAGAGCGAAGCTTGGTACGGTTACGAGAAGACATCATTATCCCAGAACGCATAGCGCTCGGTAACAGTCAAAATTCCATAGATTCAAGACCAGAACACACCACAAAACAAAAAACCATCCCCAAAAAATCAATTGGAAGCTAGCCCGTCACAGGATACGCTCACGCACGCAGATGCGGATTGCTTCAGCACGACTGTGCACGCCCATCTTCCTGTAGGCGTTATTCGCGTGAGTTTTCACTGTTCCCTCGGACATGTGCAGCAACCGCGCAGTGGCTGACGTGGTGCGCCCGCGTAGGTATTCTTGCAGCACCGCTATCTCAGTCTCAGTCAGTAACATGCGTACGAACGACCACGAGCGTTCCTGCCAGTTGGCTAAATCGTCGCGCCCCGCAGCACTGGCAATGGCCCTGACATATTCCTGCAACGTGCCCTCTTTACGCAGCACTACTGACACGCCTGAATCCTGCAGGTTGTTGTTAACAGTCTCAACCTCAAACGCAGTAACCGCTACCACGCCAACATTCGGATACTTCGCACGTATGCGCTGAGCCAGTTCACACCCTCCCATTCCAGGCATCGACACGTCAGTCAACAGCACGTTGGGTACCAGATCTGGTGATTCGCAGCGTGACAGAGCTTCGCTGCTCGAACATACACTCCACAAAACACAAACCGGAGTCGGAGTATCGTCAAACATAGCAGACAGGGCTTTCGTTACCACGGGGTCGTTATCGACGATACCGACGGAGACAGGAGATTGCACAAAGATCTCTTGAGCTGCTGACTTCGCACAATGCTGCATCACAGGTTCCTCTTCTTTCAGCATCTCTCCCCTCCTCGTCAGCGCAACTCATTTTCTGGATCAACACAGGCCGCACCGGAGTCGCGGCGGGGAATGACCGCATACACGGTCCATTCCTTGGCCTCATTTGCCCACTGCAGAGACCCACCACACCGTTCTAACTCACGCCGAAGCAGTGTCAGTCCACAGTTAGAAGACAGACCGGTCTCCAATCGAGTATCAGGAATGTCAGGATCGCCGTCATATCCGAACGATTTCAGGTTTGATTCGCACCCATCATCATGCTTGTCAGTGCCATGCTCGTCCGTATCATGCCTGATGAAATTAGAGGAAAACACACATACACATACCTCATTGACTTCAACCTCCAACGCGAACACTCCAGGACTGCCGTACTTAAGCATGTTCACGCCCAGCTCACGGACACACCGTTCGGTCAATTGCATTACCGCCGTATCAACGTGAGTAAAATCTCCCCTCACACGGACCAGACCTTCCCAACCTTGCACCTTTAACCATCGGTTCAACTCCGCTACTGTCGTTGTCAGTCGCGACGTGCCATCGTTTTTGGGGATGGTTTTTTGTTTTGTGGTGTGTTCTGGTCTTGAATCTATGGAATTTTGACTGTTACCGAGCGCTATGCGTTCTGGGATAATGATGTCTTCTCGTAACCGTACCAAGCTTCGCTCTAGAATATCTTCGATTTCGCATATCTCCGCCAACACTGAGGCGTCCACGCTCTGACGGGAAACAATAGTACGACAACGCAGTATCGCACCAACTAAATCATTAGCTACCGAGTCATGCAACATTCCCAGCATCCGCAACCGATGATCACGATGCCGAGATCTTTCAACATCCACCGACCTAACACACTCAACATCCCCAACCATACCCACCAACGCACCGACGCACCACCACATCACACACATTTGCACCGAAGGCGCAACTGCAAGCAGAAATTCAACCCCTGACGCAGCTCCCAAAAACCCCGGCATGCATCCAATGACGAGCACAGCAACCACGGACGTCACCGATCGCCACCGGTAGCCAAGCACTGCTAACGCCAGACAAACCGGCGCAGACAATAACCAGTTCACGTCTGGCCCAGGAATCGGAAACATCATAAACACGACACCACATACGGCAATGCTCAGAGATGCCACAACAGGAATGCCGGGAAGAACCACAAGCAGGATGATCATCACCATCACAGGGAAATCCGGTA
>CAYQJZ010000075.1:0-2810 GCA_964417995.1 uncultured Bifidobacterium sp. | reverse complement strand
GACCAAAACCGTCTAGGGCAGGACTACAGACCACTTACGTCCTTAATAACCCAAATTTGGCGGACTATAGCCCCCCAAGCCAAGTTTGGCTGGCGCGATGTTTGGGCGGATGCTAGTGAAACGACAAAAGCCGTCTCCGAAGAGACGGCTTCAATTGTGCCCCCTCAGGGACTCGAACCCTGGACACGCTGATTAAGAGTCAGCTGCTCTAACCAACTGAGCTAAAGGGGCATTGGTTAGATGTTCCTTGAACCGAAAAGAACTATACTCACGAATCATCTCCGTGCAACATCGGCGTGTCGCTTAAACACGGCGTCAAGCCTTGTATGGAAAGCGATATTCCACTCAGTAGGTTGTTGCAAATTTCTCATCGTTGTTGACTTTTCAGCTTCATCTAAACACGATGCCGAGTAGTCTGTACTGACCGCGATTAGTTGCCAACAACCTCCATACCATCAGCACCTTCATGTAGCTCAATAAACACCGGATGCTCGCGCTCACCGTCTTTTTGTACATGAATGACGTACACCAAACGCCCACTTGGATCCTTTACCAACATGCCGTGACCACCCTGCTCGAGTAAAGGTTTCTGCACATGCTGCCATGTGCCGTGAATTGTACCGTCAGAAGACACCGCTTGACCGACGCCATAACCACTGCCAGCCCAGCTTGACCACAGCATTACCAGCCGGCCATCATTCATACGATGCAGATATGGTCCATCAGAGAAGTACGCCGGCCCATCAATACCAAATTCGGCTTTAGCAAACGGAACCGGTATATTCCAACCAGCATCTTGTGCTTGGAAAAGCGTAAAAGGGTCACCAACAGTTGTCAGCAAATCGTCTGATAGGCGAACCGCGTCCATATCACCAGCTGGTACATCCTCCAATGAGTGCGAGTACACGAGATACGGAACACCATCCTCCCAGTACAATGTGCCATCAATGCAGGCCTGGTTCTCGTCGGTAAGGGTTCCAGAGAATTCAAATGGCCCGCACGGATCGTCGGATACCAGCACATTCACTGACTTTTTACCGTCACGGCGGCCAAGCGTGGCAAAGAAATAATATTTGCCGTTGTGTTTATAACATTCAGGAGCCCAGAAGCTGTGGTCTGCCCAGAATCCTTCGGGGCTATGGAACACCTCGTAGGGGCCAGTCCACTCGTTTAAGTCCTTGCTGACATAGCAGTCGAAACCATCCATCAATCCCCATGCGCTGTCGGCACGAGTGCCATACATGTAGTAGGTGCCGTTGTCTTCGAGAATGAAGGGGTCACGGATGATGATGTCGTCACGTTTCATAATGCATATTCCCTTTCTGAGCGTAATACTCGACTTGATGATGTAAAGCGAAGGCTCTGTTAACCCAGCGTGGACACAAATTATGCAAGAAGCTGGATGCCACAACGGATACTTAAGGTCAAGCAACAAGCGACAATACATGAAACACTTTTATCGCCCTACTTCCAATTTCGCAGAGTCTATATCCACACTGGATCAACAGAGCCAAAGTGAACCGTTTACTCGGTCGGACGTTCAGCCAAACAACGCTCCTGGAAGCGGGTCACACCAAGAATAACGCCGAACACCAATGCAATTACCGCACCAATAATCATCGTGCCATAGGCAGCAGAATCGAAGACCACGCTGTTGATCGCGTTAACTACCACCGGGCTAGCAAAACCACCGAGCGCGTTCATTGTGGTCATAGCAGCAATACCGAGGGTAATCAACTGCGGGCGTTCCAGCATGGTGATCAAGAACGGGGTTTGTGCATAGTAGATAGTGAGGCCGAACCCGGCGAGGAATGCACCGATAAACAGTAACAGCACGTTGTTGGATAGACCAAGAATCAGCAGTGCCACAGCTTCAACAAAGAAACCGATCATCAGCAGATGTTTGCCTGCGAATTTCGCCATCTGCCCAACGAGCAAACCGGCAATGAGACCACCAAGCTGACCAATGGTAGAAATCAATCCGGAAGTGTTGCTGTCACCAAGACCAGCTTCGGTAACAACCAGAGAAATGTTGTTGCTGTACGCATTGTTGGCGATCAGGAAGAAGAAGCCGGCGATAACCAAGAACACGACCTTCGAAGTCAGCGCCTCTTTGATTGACAGATTTGACTTTTTACCGTCTTGTGCGTCGTCTTCAAACTGGAAGGTCTGTTTGGATGGCAATGTAGCCCACACAATAATCATGACCACCGCCGCAAACAGATAAACGAGGTAAGCGTAATACCACTCGATGGTGCCGAGTTGACCGACCAGATAGATGAAGATCATGGCGCCAATGCTGGCAAATGCAGTCTGCATACCCATCATGGTCTGGCGCTGTTCAACATCGTAGTTGAGTGTGATCAGCGTTGGCAGCACATTGTTGATCAGACCAAGACACACGCCCATCAGCGCAGACAGTGCGATAACGATGTAAATATTGGCGTGCATAAAGAACGGCAGGGCACCGAAAACCAGGATGCCACCAGCACCAACCAGGGCGATGGTTTTGCGAGAAATAACAGTGGACAGTTTGCCGGTAATTCACGCGCCAATTAGTGCGGTCAGGGTAGACGCCGACACGATCATCTGAATAACGCTAGTAGAAGTGTCGGGGAAAGCTTGAGCAACCAAGCTGATAATCGGGGTGATAAAAATACCCGATAGGGTGATCATACTTAACGCCAAAATACCAATAGTTGACTTCTTGATTGTCATGGCGAGACTCCTCAATAACGACATTGTTTTATCGGATTCACAGCGCTGTTGAAATTAAGAGTAATATGCTGTTTGTCGTCATATCTGACACC
>CAYQJZ010000074.1:0-3759 GCA_964417995.1 uncultured Bifidobacterium sp. | reverse complement strand
CCTTTTCTAGTAAGGGAGCACCAGAGCAGAAAGAACAAACACTGAGATAATACCGATAATGCTCGGCACACTAGTGCGCTTAAGAATCTTTGTTGGAGCTACTCCCACAGTGGCTGCAACAATCATGATGACGGCTGCAACTGGGGAAATACCACGAGCCAGGTTCGCGATAAGCTGCATGGGCAGCGAAATAAGAATGCCATCTACTCCTGCTGCTGATGCAATACCAGGAATAAGAGCAATCACTGCATAGAACATAGCAAGGCCACCGCCACTGAGAATTCCAAAGAGACATGTAGCTGCAGCGAAGATAAGCGCAACCATAAGTCCAGCGCCGGTAGATCCTTCAACAGAACTTGTAAGAGCGTCAATTAGTCCCAGCTTTTGAATTCCGGTTGTAAAGAGTGAACCACCAACGACCAGAATAACCACTTGGCTGAAACCTTGTCCCATGCCTTTAAACATTTCGCTAGCTGAAGACTGAACAGCCATGAATGATTTGTTTCGAATCGTTTCTGTAATTAACGCCACAAAGAAAGAAATGAACGTCAGAACAAAGATATCCATTTCTAGTCCATCAACAAATACTGCAGCAATACCAACACCAAGAATAAGAATCAACGGAAGGACCGGGAAAATAGCGTAGAACTTAGGCACATTCACGGTTTCTTGCTCTTGCAATCTCGTATCATCTACCGCAATGAGCGCATTCTCACCTTCGTGTTTATCGCACCAGGACTGCCAGAAGAAATGTGCAGCACACATGATCAACAAAGCCGGAATGGCAACACGCGCATTCCATGCAACATATTCCAGTAGATCATATCCAAGAGTTTCAGCTGCAATTACGTTGTCTGCACCCAACGGTGTTGGCATGATTGTTGCGGTACATGCAATAACACCAGCCGCAGTCAATGCTGAAATACCTGAACGAACCAGAATTGGATAAAGAATAGACATAAGAATGATCGCAAGACTGGAAGCGCTGGGAACAACTAAAGACATTACGTTGCCCAATAAGAACACTGCAGGAACAATAAACGCCTTATGCTTAATGTGTTTAAGGGGCCTTACCATAATGTCTACAGCCATCTGGTTGGCACCAATCTTGTTCATATAAGCTGAATAGCCGAACAAAATCATAATGACAAGACCAGCTGAGCTAAGTTGGCTGATCACAGTGTCTTTTAATTGCAAAAACACGTCAAATAAACCGAAACCGGTTCCAGCACCATCATCGTATAGTGGATGCCCTAATGCCCACGCGCCGACCAGCAGAACTAATCCGCCAATAATAAGGCTTAATGCGGGGTTGTATTTCTTAATAATCAGGAAACCTACCGCAACGAGTGCTGCGATAACCAAAATGATTTCGACAACCATTGTCTTATCCTTAATTCAGTAATCAGTGTTTATGTAATTCATAGAGAATGTGGTGTGCAAATGCGACATTGCATTGCGCTAATTTTGCATCTATATGCGACTATTCACACCTCGATATGCATTCCATGAACCATGTACAAAAACGTTCAGAGTCAACACCTGTAGTAACGGTAGCGTTGGGTTCGCGATCCAAGTACCCTTTAAGGTCACAAACTGTACAACCAACTGTGAGTGATCCGGCAAGCTCTACGTCCACAAATGTGTCGACCATAGTAAATAAATCTGGTTGAACTAGGCATGCTACGGCACATGCATCATACATTTTTAAACCAGTTCCAAAACTACGTTTGCGGTAGCGCTGGAACAAGTCATGTGCCATAAGTCCTACTTTGCCCATATGACCAAGCTTGGCGGTCTGTTCTGGTGGAATCACTGTACCTAAGCCCGCATCAAGCGTTGCCATAGTGATTTTCAGTCCAGAATCAAGCACAATTTTGGCAGCCTCAGGATCTACACAGATATTGAACTCAGACATCACGCCTTTGTTACCACGTGTCACCGAACCTCCCATTAACACAATCTGTTCGATATGAGTTTTTACTTCTGGGTAAGTTTTAAGCAGTAGCGCAATATTGGTTAGTGGTCCAATCGGCATGATGCTAACTTGTTCCGTCGCAGACATCAGCAGATCACGCATGGCATCAACAGCATTCTTGTCCATCAATAAATCTGTATTTGGCTCTGGGAATTCGAACCCTTCCATGCCTGTAATGCCATGAACATCACTAGCGTCAATTGCAGGACGAATCAATGGTTCAGATGCTCCCCTGGCAACAGGAACCTGCTTACCCATATATGCCAATAATCGCAGAGTATTACTTGTAGTAGATTCGATGCCAACATTGCCAACAACCGTGGTAATGAGTTTTACATCAAGCTCAGGCGTATATAGAGCCACCGCTATAGCGACGGCATCATCAATGCCAGGATCTGTGTCAATAATGAGGGGAATTGGTTTCATTACATCTTCTTTCTCTCAATGTCTTCGACTCCTCTACCAACTGCAGAAATCAGTAGCAGTGAAAGACCCGCAGTACATGTCATGTAGTTAGTTATGCGGGTTGATTCACTTGTTCTCACTGTTTTTGTGCTTAGTTGTTTTCAGCCGTTGAAGCTGTTTGCTGTTCCAACTGTTTTAACTGTTTCTGTTACTTGTTGCTACACCGAAACGCGTATCGAGTGTGCACCCTTTACAACGTCTTATAGCGTGGCAATACATCACTTTTGTTGTAACTACAGCAGCTATTTATCAGTGAGCGAGTCAACGAAACGTACCATGCCGCTACCAAATTCTGCAGTGGGACGACATATAAAGCCATGCTCTGAATAGAAACCCTCCTTTCCAGGTGTTGACATCAATCCCACATAGGCGTGGTCACAACACTGTGAACGTATGAAACTGATCAGTTCTTCAAGAATCATCGACCCGATACCCAGGTGACGATATTGAGGTAATACCACCAAATCCTTGATGAAGAACACAATGCGACCGTCGCCAACAAGTCTGCCAATACCAGCAGGAACATCATCTACGTAAGAGACAACAGAGAATAAACCACCTTCAAGAGCAACTAGAACGTCCTCTCGACTGTACCGATGGAACCCTGCAGTCTCACGTATGCTCTCGTAGATATCTACAGTGAGAGCATTATGACGGATTGACAGACGCATTGTTGTCAGAACCTCCACAGTGAGTGTTCATATTTTTTATTGCTGTTTTATTACTGATATAACGTTTTATCTAGCAACAAAACACATACTAAAGCGTTTTAGCACGATTGTCAACAAGTCAGATACTAGAGAGTGTTTCCTTACTAATCAATGGCCAGTTGACAGCAAACATCCTCACAAAGGACCTGCAGCACAACTAGCCAACGCAGGATCAATCAAACAGATCTGCAGGACAGTACTTCCCCTCACTTCCCCTAACTTGCACAACAACTTCGGCAGACACTACGCACGGTAAGAGTATGAGCGACGTACTCCCCGTGCAACAACTTCGAAGCCGCCGACACTATCGATAACGTACTGAGACTGTAAAACTTAACAGCAAATGTAATAGTCTTCTCACTAAAAAGATTTATCGCCTCACTAAAAACTTCACTCAAATTTAAGTGAGGTTTTTAGTGAGGCCTCTCAATACAGAAAATTGCCCATTCCGAAAGAGCAGCTCGAAACTCCCCACATAGGACGAACGGGAAAATAGCCGAAACGCTGAGCAGGCATTATCAAAAAAATACATGCATCAGTTAAAACTTTTGCTTATCACTAATAATTTTGAGTGATAGACATATTATTTTTAGTGACATGATAAAA
>CAYQJZ010000073.1:0-3882 GCA_964417995.1 uncultured Bifidobacterium sp. | reverse complement strand
AAGGAACTGATTTGAGCATATATCCAGAGAGATATTTAGATGCTGTTGCTGAAGAGTTAAACGACAGACCCAGAAAGACACAAAACTATATGAAACCAAGCGAGCTGTTTGTACAACTCATAGATGAGAAAGCAAGCTAGTTTTATACACGAGGTGTTGCATCCACCACTAGAATCCGCCATACAACTTAAGATCAAAATGAGGACACCGCTAGAGAACCTTTGCATCAACGCGATGAACACAGGAAGCTATAGTCTGACAACGCTGCACGCTGACTTTCTCGGATATCAGCGAAATACTCAACCAAGTTCATCAAATTCGCTGGAACATCACAGTTGTTAATATGTGCGATATAACTTGCTCGCAAGTATCAGCGTTTCAGATCTTCTTTCGCGTTCTGATGCCCTTGTCAACGTTCTGATTGACAGCAATTCTCACTACAACTGATTTGCTCCACTGTAGAACTTGTACGTTTGATATAAATTCGCCCATCCCAGGAACGGTGAAAGTGACCATACCTTGTTCCAGCGAATATATAAGACCTGTTTCAATGAGGTTTTCTGGTCATGGATATCTCTTTTGCTTGTCTGCCAAACTGTTCCTCACCTTGGCACTTCGGCATGGTTTATCACTATTCAGCATGTCCATAACATGCATGTATTTTCGTCTGGCTTGGCTTTCTACCAACGGGACACATGCAATCTTTCATCGAGCTCTTTTGCACGCAATTGGTATTCCCGTCTCGACATCATCCACGCCTATTGAATTCGATACCGAAGAATTCCATGCCAATTCCCCGTATGCTTGTATGAAGTAAGAGCAATCTAAAGCAATTAAAGCAATCTAAAAAACTAAACGCCTCTTTACTCTTCTGATTTTTTGTGCAGTGGGGTTAACGACGTTACATCACGCACTCCGCTAAACCAATTCCAGCGAAGATACGCCAACTCTACGTTGCTTGGAAAATTGATATGGTGATCTTTTCTTGCCTACTGCTCAAGCATTGTTGTCCACATACCTACGAAATCGGGAATGGTTTTTCGCGTTGTAGCCACATCAACAATGTCGATACCAGGCACAGCCAAGCCAATCATTGCTGCAAAAGTTGCCATACGATGGTCGGCGTACGTCTGCATCACTGAACCATGCAATTGTTCGCGTGGAACAGGAATAATTTCGATACCATCTTCTAATTCACGAGCCTGCGCCCCAATACGCGTGATTTCTGTAACTAACGCTGCTAAACGATTGGTCTCGTGACCACGCAAATGAGCAATACCAACCATTTGTGTTGGCCCATCAGCTAACGCGGCCAATGCAGCAATACTGGGGGCAATCTCCCCCGCTGCTGACATGTCGTATTTACCTAGTCCATGAATGACACCATTACCGGTGACCTGCAATATACCATTGCTTTCACTCTCTTTAGAGGAAAGTACATCGTGCCATGGCATACCATTCCATGTCACGCTGGCACCCATCTTTTGCAGAATTCCCGGTAATAAACCGCCCGGCTGTGTGGTTTCACGCGGCCAATATGGCACACTGACTGAACCACCAGCAATCATTGCGGAACCGAGGAACGGTGCCGCATTTGACAAGTCTGGTTCCACCACCACGGTACTGGGCAGTTGAATTCGGCTTGGTTGAACAATCCAACGATGTGCTGATTCATCGGCAATAATGTCAACACCAGATGCCTGCAAGTCGGCTACGGTCATGCGAATATGTGGCAAACTTGGCAAATGTTCGCCGGTGTGGGTTAGCTCTAAGCCTCCGGGCAGTCGCGCTCCGATCAACAACAGGCCAGAGATAAACTGCGATGAACCTGACGCATCAATAGCAACACGACACACTGCAGAATCTGCCGTATTGGGCAATAGTGATGATGCCGTTGACGGGGTCACAGTGAAAGGCAGATGCCCAACTTGGCCGTGGTAGTCAACATGCGCCCCCATTTGTTCCAACCCATCAAGCACAGGCTTCATCGGCCGCGCATAGGCCTGTTCGTCACCATCAAAACGCACTGGACCGTCTGCGAATAACGCCAGTCCTGGAACAAATCGCATTACTGTGCCAGCAAGACCACAGAACACATTCACATTCCCAGTAAAGCATCCATTTTCGGGCGGAATAACATGCACAGTTGTTGGCTCAGTATCATCAATAACGCACCGTACGCCGAATGATTCCAACGCACTCATCATTAACTCAGTGTCACGCGAACGCAGTAAACCAACCAACGTTACTGGTTGTTCTCCAAGCGCAGCAAGTATTAAATAACGATTTGATAGTGATTTACTGCCTGGAATGGTCACCGTTGCATTGAGCGGATGATCGGCAATAGGAGCCCGCCACAAATTCTGTGCATGTTCGGTTTCACTCATGAACTCCATCGTATCTGTTCTCTCAAGTAACAGCTGTATGCTACTTACGATTTGGGCACACACTGACAGGCGTTTTGCATAAAACAACCTATGCGCGTGACATGTATTATTCACTTCCCAACCAGAACATCGTATTTGGAGCTATAGGCCAGAAATTGAGACCAACCATCAACACTTTCTGACCTACAGCCCGTATCATGCTATGAACGCATCAGCATGTATGACGGCGTTACCTGTATTCAAAACTTATGTCAGCGGTCGGAGGCAAGGCGAGATTCCGGCAACGCCGCTATTGCTTTGCGAGAATCCGACATAGCTTGAATATAAACGATCTGTTCTTGAATTCGATCAGCTTCGATAGCGGCAATCTGCCGTGAAAAAACAATAAACCAACCGAAAAATAGCATAATGAGCAGCAGCTCGAGATCGGTCATAACAATATCGTTATCGAGCCACAATTTTACAGCCACTACACCAATAACAACCAGCAAATCCGAAACAATATATGTGGCTTTGGAAAACAGTGGCGCCAACCACGGTAGTGCCACTAATAACACGCCTGTCAGGCAGGGTAAACCAAAGGCGAACATGTTGTGTAAAACCGGATGCGGGGTCTGCCTAAACGATCCGATACCAATAAAACACACTCCACATGCAGTCAGTAGGATAGATAACAGAACAATACGTGTACGAGCATAACGCATCTGTTCGCCATTAGCTCTACCCTGCTCAGAGTTCCACAGTCTCCGCTGCCTGTATGTTGTTACTAGTTCAGACACAGAAAAATAGCTGATAACAATAACGCATACGCCTGCAAGAATAAGCGTCGTATTGAACATTGATGCTGCAAATGTTGTGCGGTCACCCAAACGCGAGAAATTATTGACAAACCAATATGGATCGTCAGTAGTCATACCCGCGCCGCCTACTCCAGATATAACAAAGAATGGCAGTAAAGCGGCAAGAGTTTTAGCGCGCATAGTTTGTGCCTGCACAATTGTTAAATAACCGACGACGCCAGACAGACCTGCGCAAATGCCAACTAAATATCCAATGAACATCTGCCTGCCAATAATACCGTTTGCAACGTTGAGAATAAGAAATGACGTAAGAAAAGCTGTAGCTGCATAAACAACCGATAATGAGAGAATTTCCACCGAACGTCGAATCGGTATTAACCACCCCTGTTTTAACGTAAATGAATTTGATCCACGAGCATAACCTACGCAAAACGATATAACACCGCATGCCGCTACAATGGCCGAACAAATGGTGAATAAACGCTGGCTAACCTGCCAAATAGCTGGGGCGAAAGTCATATACAAAGACATGACACCACCGCCAATAAGTGCACAGAACAGGAAAGATAACAGACCGGAGGTTTCAGCGCGCTGATGACGACCCATGCGTAGCTCCCTCTGTTCCCATGCCTACAGCATTACAGCACCTCCCCATTGTATCGGTGCACTTCATATACCGTTGCATCTTGAGATAC
>CAYQJZ010000072.1:0-3957 GCA_964417995.1 uncultured Bifidobacterium sp. | reverse complement strand
GTCATGTTCCCGGCCTTCACAGTCAGTTTCCGCTCGTAATGACCAGCCCTATAAGCTTTACGATCCCCGCTTCTTTCGTATCGTGCGGCTCCGGTAATCTCGTCTGCTTCTGAGTCCAACATCGCGTTCAGAATCTCAGTAACTTTAGAAGACACGAGCTGGTCGAGCTCAGTGTTGAGCACGTTCTCATCCACTTGAATCAATCTGACCAGTGGTCATGGTTTTGTTGCCATCCTTTCAACAAAGAGTTAACTATATTTGGCAACTCAAAACCCCACCTTCGAAACAACAAACCATAACCCCCAAACCAAAATTGCGCAAAAAACCGAACGCTATCTGATCTGTCACCGGGGTACAACTCAGTCACCGAACATGGAAACCAAAATAAACGGAGTGGCATCCGTTTTGCACAATTGTTTGAAAGAGTTTAGCTCATTTGCCTGTTTGATAACTCGTCAGGTTTGTATGTGATGGACTTGCGGCTTTCTTTTACGCTCTGTTAGGACATTATTGACATGAGTGAATTATGCCCTGCATATGCAAGCATAAAACTTAGATAAAAGCTGACTCTCTGTTGGTTTTATCTTTTCATGCGCACATGTCAACAATGTTCTAACAATGCACCCTCTTTTATGATTGATTGACGTGGTGTTGGACTTTCCGCATCAATTCCCTAACACACCGCAGGCTACGCAGAGTGCAGTTCATGAGATTACAGAATCCCTCAATGCTGTTCCTCTTAAAAGCAGCTTAGGCATCAGGAGTCTAATCATCCATTTCACACCTGAGCCACTAATAACATGCTGTGTGCGTGTTACACCCACTCAGATGTATTGGCAGTGCTTTCTGGCATCAGTAACCCAAGAATGCGATCCATATCTTCCGGCGACGAGAACACAATCTCAATGCGACCATGTTTTTTTGTACCTTTGATAGACACCTTGGTATCGAAATGATTCTCTAAATTTGTTTGAATTGGTGAACCTACCCACGGATTGGTTCGCTTTATTCGTGTTTTAGTTTGCTGCTCCGCTTCATTAGTTTGCATTGCCACAATTTCTTCAGTGCTGCGCACTGATAAACCCTCAGCAATGATGCGGTTGGCTAATTTGTTCATTTCCTCTTCACGTGGCAAGCCTAAAAGTGCTCGTGCATGTCCTGCAGAAAGAACACCTGAAGCGACTTTCTTTTGCACACTGCCAGGAAGGTTAAGCAGCCGCAAAGTATTTGCAATTTGAGGACGAGACTTGGAAACAGACTTTGACAATTCAGCCTGTGTCAAACCAAAATCGTCAATCATCTGCTGATATGCAGCTGCCTCTTCTAAAGGATTAAGAGCCACACGATGCAAATTTTCTAGCAAGGCATCACGAAGCATGTTGTCTTCTGGTGTGGTTTTAACAATTGCTGGAATTGTTTCCAAACCAGCTTGTTGTGTTGCACGCCAACGACGTTCACCCATTACCAGTTCGTATGTTGCCGACAAACTACGAGCGTTAGACGTTACTTTCTTATTATCTTCATCGTCCTTTGTATTGACCGCAGCAGCAGAGTCTTGGCTGGTAGCCCGTGACGATAAACGTTCTGGTATCTGCTGTTGAGTATTGCTAGTTGTATGTTCTAGCTTGCGCACAACAATTGGCTGTAAAACACCAACTTCTTTAATAGATTCTGCTAATTCACGTAAATCATCCTCATCGAAGATTGTCCTCGGCTGATGACTGTTAGGTACAATCTGATCAACATGTAATTCCGCTAAATAGCCACCATTGACTGGTTTTAAATCATTGGCTTCACTATTGGTCTCCGATGTTTCACGTGAAACAGTGTCAATACTCTGACTGTCCCCTCTGGCAGCACTTTTTGTTGACGACATAGCTGGCACGTTAGGAGTTTCAGAAACAGTTTCCCCAAAAAATAAATCACTTGGATGAGCAATTTCATTCAAAGCAGGCATTGCCGCCCGTCGAGAAGATCGTCCACGTGTTTCACGTGAAACATTACTTCCGCTGCGGTGAGAGCGGTTTTTTGTATCTTTGCTAGATGTATAAGAAGCATTTTCACCAGCATCCTTGTGTGCTTGCTTCCCGCTTTCTGCAACAGAGCTTTCTACATCATCTGTTGAGTTATGAGCAGACAACGTATCGCCTGTAGCGTTATTACCCTTTGAAGTACGTGCCGTCGAAGTTGATGTCTTAGTAATATCACTCGAGGTAGAAACAGTTTGTGCAACTGACGTCGTAGATTCAGTTGCCTTTTTTCCGGCTGCATCTTCAGAAAATGAAGACACTAACTCTTTGTTTTCTGCCTCCGCTATTGGCTCACCAGGCAGAGTTGGAAATAATGCACCCAGACCTTTTCCTAACCGTGATTTGCTGGCCATATCAGTCCTCACGCTTCCTCTCTTCGATGAGCGATAAAACATTTTCAGAGCGTTGTGCGATTTCTAGAGCAACCTCAGAGTACGAGACCGAACCTATACCATGGGGGTCGTATGCAATAACACTTTTTCCAAAACTTGGAGCCTCAGAAATTTTAACCGTCCGTGGAATTGTAGCGTCCAACACAATTGATGGATAATGCTTTTTAACCTCGTCAAAAACTTCCCTACTGAGCAATGTTCTCTTGTCGAACATCGTCACCACCATCGTTGATACAATGAGATCTGGATTATAGTGCTGCTGTACCAGACCAATAGTGTTAATCAGTTGCCCAAGTCCTTCGAGAGCATAATACTCAGCTTGAATGGGGATCATTACCTCGTTGACAGCGCACATGGCGTTGATTACCAACAACCCTAAACTGGGTGGGCAGTCAATAATGACATAATCATAATGCTCGTCCGAATCCATCAAAAAAGATTGAAGGGCAGTTTTCAACAGATTGTTTCTATCAGCCATGTCGGCCACTTCAAGCTCTGCACCACTCAAATCGATAGATGCAGGCACAACATCAAGAGATTCAAAATCGGGGCACTGCTGCTTAACCTCTGCAATGCCTAGACGATGTTCAAGAACATCGTAGACTGATGATTCACGCATTGTGTGCGGTATACCTAAAGCCGTCGAGGCATTGCCCTGCGGATCCATGTCGATAACGAGAACTTTGGCACCTGCTTGTGCCAAAGCAGCAGAAACATTTACTGCTGTGGTTGTTTTACCAACTCCACCCTTCTGGTTAGCAACAGCAATAAGACGGGTACGAGACGGATGCGGAAACTCTGTGTTATGAATACGTCGGTACCGAGATGAAATATCCGCCATCTCTCCCCCAAGAGACGAACGTGAATCGGCAAAAATTTTTCTAATCGTGTCCTCGGCGGATTGAGTCAACTGCGAAGTAATGTCATCATTTTGTTCCGCCATGAACACCTCCTACATGAAAAGCAACATAGTCCAGTCTCACCATTTGCATGGACAAGGGCACCGTTTATGTGCGCATGTGTATGACTGTGCACTACTGTGGATAACATGTGAATAACTTCGTGTTACACAGCTTTAATACCTTCCATATATCGGTGAAAAATCACCAATTTTCAGGCATTGTGATTTATTCACATTTATCCACAACCGGTGTGGATAACTTGGTGAATAACTATGCGCCAAGCCGAACAAGCATCACATTTTGAGGATGAAAATAACCGTTCAGTCTGCTCTGTATTGCACTTTACTGCCTCACAATTACCGTTCAAGATGAACGACCTGGCAGCGACCGTTTACTACATACGTTTGTCTGAAACTGGGTTTTAGGCTATTGGTCAAAATGTTGATGGCTTGTCTCAGTTTGTTCTAGGCTCTGTTACCCCAGCGTGGACATAGACTCCACGAAATTGAAATTATGGCGATAAAAGTGTTTCACGTATTGTCACTTGTTGCTTGGTGTTAATTACCCGTTGTGGCATCCAGCCTCTTACATAAATGTGTATCCACGCTGGGCTAACAGAACCTTGTTCTATAA
>CAYQJZ010000071.1:0-4050 GCA_964417995.1 uncultured Bifidobacterium sp. | reverse complement strand
ATCTCTGAATTCAACTCTGGTGATGCATTACTTGCAGAATATCGCAGTGATTACGATTTGCTGCTTCTCGATGTGGAGATGAATGGCACCGATGGTATGGAAACCGCGCGGCAGATACGCCAGCGCGACAGCAGAGTCATGATTGTGTTCGTTACCAATATGGCGCAATATGCAGTTCAAGGGTATGAAGTTGGTGCGCTGAGCTATTTGATTAAACCAGTGAGTAAAGTTGCTGTGGCTCGAGACCTTGACCGATGTGTTGCAATGAAACGCGAGGTTAATGACGAATCTTTTTTGGTATTGTCCACATCTGACGGCGTAGCAAAAGTGCCATTGTCGTGTATCACGTATTTAGAAAGCCGCAGTCACAAGATTATTGTGCACACGCTAGATGGGGCTTATGAATTCACGGGCACGTTAAAAAGCTTCCTGCCTCAGCTTGAAGACAAATGGTTTGTGCAGGCCAATTCCTGCTATTTAGTTAATCTTCGTTATGTGATGGCCGTAGATGCCAATGTGTGCCGTTTGCGCGATGAAACACGTCTTGCTGTTTCGCGCCGTCGTCGCAAACAACTGCTCAAAGGCCTTGCTGATTACGCTGCTATGGCGTAACGCCAGTGTTGGCCTGATGTTGTCAGTCATCGGCGGTCTGCACGTCTGCTTTTTGGACTATAGCCCTGTATCTCCTTGCCGAAACAACAGGCATAATTCGAGCAAATCGGTGATTCTCTGCGCCTTAGCGCCGGTAGAATACAACCGATTGTGCGAGTAAAACGACAGGTTGTGTAACCATGCTAAATCGCAAAGAGAAAAACTGATTCAATCAAGACTGAACGTGGTCTGTGTGCGATGCAGCATGCAGTCTATTCGAGAAACAGTGCAAGGGAGAACCATGGAACTCGAAGAACTTTCGGTGTTGGAGAAAGCGTCGTTGCTTTCCGGTGCGTCCGAATGGGATTCACGTGGCAACGAACGTGCGGGAATTCCCAGCTTCGTCATGAGTGATGGTCCTCATGGTGTGCGGCGTCAGCTCGGTGCAGGCGATCACTTGGGTCTTGGTCAGTCCAAGCCCGCCACCTGCTTCCCAACTGCAGGCACAGTCGCGAACTCATGGGATCCACAACTCGCGGAAGAAATGGGAAAGGCTCTGGGTAAGGAAGCCCACGATCTTGGGGTCAACGTGCTGCTCGGCCCCGGTATGAATATCAAGCGTAATCCGCTGTGCGGCCGTAACTTTGAATATTATTCAGAAGATCCGCAGGTGGCGGGTCGCATGGCCAGCGGATTGGTTAAAGGCATTCAAAGCAATGGTATTTCGGCATGTCCGAAGCATTTTGCTGTAAACAGTCAGGAACTGCGCCGTCAGGCGTCAAACAGTGTTGTTGACGAGCGCACAATGCGCGAGCTGTATCTGACCGCCTTTGAGATTGCTATCCGTGATGCGCATCCGTGGACGATTATGACCTCTTACAACGAGATCAACGGCGTCTACGCACACGAAAACAAGCACTTGTTGCAAGAGATTCTTCGTGACGAGTGGGGCTTTGACGGTATGGTTGTCTCCGACTGGGGTGGCTCCAACTCCGCCGTTGACGCCGTAAAAGCTGGCGGCACACTGGAAATGCCAACCCCGGGTTATACATCCGCTCGCGAATTGGCCGGCGCTGTTGCTGCAGGCACATTGTCTGAAGCTGACCTCAACGCACGCGCTGCAGAAATCGCCAAGCTCGCCCAGCTCACCAAGGTTGAGGGTGTGGGTCGTGACGATTTACTCACTGACGACCTCGCTGCTGCTCATCATCTGGTTGCCCGCCATGTAGCTGAGTGCTCCAGCGTTTTGATGAAGAACGATGCTGCAACATTGCCGTTCAAGTCCGGCGCCAAGATTGCTGTTGTTGGCGATATGGCAAAAACCGCTCGCTATCAAGGATCTGGTTCTTCAAAGGTCAACGCCACCAAAGAAGAGAACCTGCTTGATGAGCTCACCTCATGCACTGACGTATCTGTTGTAGGCTACGCACAGGGCTATGACCGCCAAGGCGCAGAAAACAAGGGTTTGATTGACGAGGCTGTAACACTCGCTGATAAAGCTGATGTTGTGGTCGCTGTTGTTGGTTTGGACGAGCGTAGCGAATCCGAAGGCCTCGATCGTTCTACCATGGCGATTCCTCAAGTACAGAACGATATGGTTACGGCTCTTGCAGCCACTGGCAAGCCAGTTGTTATTGTGCTTGTTGCTGGTTCTCCGGTTGAACTGCCCTGGTTTGATGACGTTGCCGCTATCTTGTACATCGGCTTGTCAGGGCAGGCGGGTGCTTCAGCGGCCGTTAACGCGCTGACTGGCAAGGTTAACCCCAGCGGTCATCTTGCAGAGACGTGGCCAATTAAGTACGAGGATTGCCCGAACTCTGGGTGGTATCCGGCTATCGGACGCGACGCTATCTACCGTGAAGGTCCATTCGTTGGATACCGCTACTACTGCACAGCAGATGTGCCGGTGCGGTTCCCATTCGGTTACGGCTTGAGCTACTCAACGTTCTCCTATTCCGATCTTCACGCTGACAAGGACGGTATTACGTTCACTGTTGCTAACGATTCTGACGTGGCTGGTGCCACGGTTGCGCAGTTCTATGTACGTGGTCCGCAGAACGGTGTGTTGCGTCCCGATCATGAACTCAAGGGCTTTGCCAAAGTTCAGCTCGGTGCTCACGAATCTACTACCGTTCGCATTGACTTCGACCGCTACACGTTCCGTCATTTCGACAGTGAATCCAACGAATGGCATATTGAAACCGGCGAGTGGACACTGATGGTTGGCACTAATGCCACAGATATGGTGTTGCAGACTACGCTTACGGTTGAAGGCGACGTTGACCCCAAGCCAGCTGATCCAGCTCTCGGCTCGTATCTGCAAGGCAAGGTTAAGGATGTTACTGACGACGAGATGACCGTGCTGTTCGGACATTGGGTGCTTGCTCCTGGCAAGCCGGTGACCTTCGGCGCCAACGATCCAATCTCTGCATGGGTTGATTCACGCGGTTTTGTTGCTCGCAACGTTGCCAAGTTCCTCTCTAATCGTGAAGAGAAGGTACGCGAGAAAACCGGTCAGCCCGATCTGAATATGTTGTTCATTCTCAATATGCCACCTCGCGCCATGTGCAAGATGACCGGCGGCATGATTGATCCGGCAATGGTGCAAGCCATTGTCAAGATTGCGAACGGCCATACCTTCCGCGGCATTGGCTCGTTCATTGCAGGATTCTTCCGCAACCAGTCCGCGAACAAGCGTACAGAAAAGGAGCTCATCAATGAGTGACAACAACCAGCAAGCCGCGACCAAAACCTATTCCAATCCCTTTATGCAGTGGTGGATGCCCAAGTGGAACAACTTTAGTGCGCAGCACCCCAAGGCGTCTAAGTGGATTTATCAAGTTGGATTCTTTTTGGTGTTTAGCGAAGGCGTAACCATTTTCCAGTACCTGGTATTCACCTTTATGCCGTATGCGCTCGGTACCGGCTTAGCTGGTACAGAATTCATGTGGCCGCAGGTAGAGCTGAATATTGCTGGCGTGGACTTTACATGGAGTCTTCTTGGCTACAACGTGGTCTACGATTCGGCCGGAGCTGTTGCTATCGGCGGTGGTCTCGGCTATTTCATCAGCTACGAGGTTGGCTCGTTCCTTGCGCAGTGCATCAACTTCCCGTTGCAGCGCAACATTACCTTCAAGAGCCACGGTAATCCGTGGTGGCAGGCGATGTGGTACTTCATTGCCTGGATTGTGATCTCGCTGATTTGCAATGGTTTCAACAATCTGTGGATGCCAATTGCTGCAGCACACCTGGCGCCAGCCATTTACAACATCCTCGTGACGGTTATCACGGGCGGTGTATCCATGGTGATCTTCTTCTTCGTTTTCAAGATTATTTTCCCTGAAGGCGAGGCTAAGAAGGAAGACTGACAGTTTCTCAACAGCTTCTGCTGAAGTGTGAAGAAGCAACGCACAACGAGGCGGAGTCTGCTTATAGCAGGCTCCGCTTTTCTGTACTGGT
>CAYQJZ010000070.1:0-4230 GCA_964417995.1 uncultured Bifidobacterium sp. | reverse complement strand
AGTTATGTTCTTGAAAGTCGATCTTTCAATCGACTGCCCCTACTATGCCTCTTATGAGCGAATGCCAGTATTGACACGGGAGGATGTGGTCGAAGGGATACAGGTTATCCACACACCGGAGTGTCATCCACACACCACACGCCAAACAACTAACAACTAACAACTAACAACTAACAACTAGGCTCTGTTAGCCCAGCGTGGACACGAACTTATGTAAGAGGCTGGATGTCAACGGATATTTAAAACGCAAGTGACAATACATGACACACTTTTATCGCTCTAATTCCAATTTCGCAGAGTCTATACCACGCTGAACTAACCACCATTGAGCAATGTCCAGTGACCCACGTGGAGCAGAGTCTAATATCCCACTTGGATTAACAGAGTCAACAACTAAAACCAGTACCCGTAGCACAGTCAAACTCAAAATGTGCAAAACCGGACACTATCAGTGTTATTCACACATGTTGCATATTCCAACAGACGGATACCTTCTGCCAGACGGATGCCTTCTAACAGACGAATACCTTCCCAACAGACAAGTGCCGTGAACAAAGATGCACATAGGTTATAAGAACGAAGCAATCGACGGAATAACACCAATAGCGATAAACGCAGGTAAGAAGCATAAGCCTGTAGGAATTAATAGACGAACAGACAAGCGTGCTGCACTCTGTTCGATGGCAACGCGTTCCGCTCTGTCTTCAGATCTCATAGCTACTTCGAGTCTTTCTACTGGAGATGCCCCATGATTCCAGGCATCTGACAATGTGTCTCGCAACAGTTGCAGGCACTGTTCGCTAGCTGCATCACCTTCTGATGCTTGCCAAGCCTCATCCCATGCAACGCCACGACACAGTGCTTTTGCGACATGCAGCATTCCTTTGCCTACAGAACCAGGTATTGCTTGCCCTACCGCGTCTAGCGCTGTAGGAATTGACGATCCCTGACGAATAGCAACCGATACAAGCCCCAATACCACAGTTATTGAGGGGACAACGCTTTCAGTATTTTCACGTAGAGGCGTCACAAGACTTCTCGGCATAGGTCGCAGCGCCACCCACACTGAACTTGCTGCTAAAACTGAAGACACCAGACACCACACGTTCATGGTGTCTCCGTTCTCACAGTATGCGCACTGTTAAGTAAAGAACGCAACCAGCGCAGACCTGCTGCATAAAACAGTAAACCGACTGCCAAGCACAGTAGTCCCGTATCAGTACCTAACAAAAACGCTACTGGCGAGGCCCCCAACAATTCCCCCACCAGTACCGTCACTAAGGGTAAGGCTGATAATAAACGAACCGTTGCCTCAGGCATTGCAAAGGCATTGTTCTTTAAATCCTCCACCATGCGCAACCGCCGGTAATCGTCAGACACTACATCAAGACAGCGAACAACTTCACAACCGAGCGAGTCGCTTACCGTTGCTACCGCCAGCAAAGCAGCTGCAACTTGTTCGATCTGTTCATCGGTTTCTGCTCGAATACGATGCCCCTGCAACATTGCTGACAAACGAGATTGCGTCAAGCGAACCGCCACAAGCGAATGCCCGCTCTGCTGTTCTACTGCGTCTAAAAATGTTCCACCAGAACGAAGATGCGCACGCATCGCAGCAAGCACGTCATCAATACCTCGGCAACTCTCTCGGCTCTCACTGCTGTGCTTTACAGCACTTTCTTTTCGAGAGTCATTTCTCTGGATCAAACGACGCATCACCAAACGAGATTGACCAATAGCGAGCGCTACAGATACAACGCATAGCAGTGATGCAAGAAAAGCATATGTTAATGCCCAATTTTCAATGCTGTTCATACCGCAGACTCCTGCCACCACTGATGGTAGAACGACTCCCATGAATCACTTAAAGACACTGCACCTGTACCATCCCACGACAACACAGGAACACCAACCAGATGCCCGTTGCTCAGTATTAGTCTGCCAATTTGAGCAATGTAGCGTCTCCTACCTCGACGTTCTACATGAATTACTGCGTCGAAAGCACCTTCTGACAGCATGGCAATGGCACGAGGTTCTACGCCGGCAAGCATTCCCAACGACGTTAACCGTGCCGGAACTCGTGATACTCCATCGGCATGCATTGTTGTCATACCACCGTGATGCCCTGAGTTCAAGGCGCGCAGTAGATCAGCGACTTCTTCGCCACGACATTCACCAAGCACCACGCGATCTGGTCGCATACGCAATGTTGCCTTAACCAGTTGCGGTAATCCTATTGCTCCGGCACCTTCTACATTCGCTTCGCGAGATACCAATGACACATGGTTACCTCTGCCCAGCGTCCCTAGCTCTCGCGCCTCTTCTACGGTGATGATGCGCTCTGTACTATCGCATTCTGCCAGCAGGGCTTTCAACAATGTGGTTTTGCCTGCACCTGTTCCACCTGTGATCAGTAACGTTGCTTTATGTGCCACCAGTGATCGCATCAGCGGCAACATAGACACAGGAAGTAATCCACGAGCCGCTAACGATTCCAAACTGGGTGTCTCATAGCCAGGAAACCGAATCGACACTGACGCTCCTTGCGGCACTAATGGCGCAATCACCGCATGTACACGGATACCACTAACCGAAGAAGCATCAGCAATCGGGCAGGCGTCATCCAACCGCCGACCCATCTGTGCACAGAGCTGTACAGCAAAATCACGCACCATACGCGGCGTTCGAAAAGCAATATATGGATGATATTCCTCCATGCCACCGCCGCGATCTACCCACACTCTTCCCTCACAGGTCACAGCAATATCAGTGACTGCATAGTCGTAAGCCAACTCCTCTAATGGACCAAGAAAAAGACGCGAATTACCATCAGTCATGACCACCACGGTCCTTGCCCATCACCCACGCATCGCGTTCACGCAACGTGCTTTCAATACGATCAACCAACTGCGCAACAGTCTGCCGATTCTTACGCGATGAAGATCGAACACCCAACCCCGACAGCACATCATCTTGCAAACGTCGATCTTCCTCTATCAGGAATTCCATCGACTCACCCAAATAGTCTTCTGCTTCCGCTACATCCACAACGCCTTGTCTACGCAGCCCACCACGCGGATTGACACCAACCAACACCACGTCAACACCGCCATCAAATGATTGCAAACGTGCACACGCACGAGCCAGCCCTAACACCGACAGCTCTACAACCACAACATGCACACCACGAGAAAAATCGTCAACATGATCAATCGACAGGCCACGCCCTGCATCAACCACCACTACATGATTCACTTCAGACAATGCACGTACAGCAGTTTGAACTTGCCACCACTGCGGAGCAGACGAGTTCCAACCGTCAAAAGACAACACACGCACGCCATCCCATTGAGGTAACTCGCGGTTCAACGACTCGCCATCAATACGACCCAATGGCGCATCCAACGTTTCAAATCGAACACCATGCTCACTTTCGATACCCAGCAGAACATCTAATCCACCTGCGTCGAAATCGGTATCAACCAGTACGCATTCCGCGTCACGGCTTGCACATTCTTCAGCAATAAGCGCAGCAAGAACACTGGCTCCAATACCACCGCTGATTGACGACACCACAACCACATTGCGCGGTATTTCTGCTGTCATAACACCAACTGGAAGTTTTGGTGGAACACCTTGACGACGGCTTGATGTCCGTGTTGGTGGTGTTAATAAATACTGAGGTTGCGCACGGGATTGTGTAGTAGCTGCACGTGACTGTGCAACCACCGTCTGTGAATTAAGAGACGAATTAAGAGACGTTGGAACCTGTGAGGAATATTCGGACTCCATAGCGGAATGTTCTCGACTCGTTGATAATGAGTCGCTTGAGTATCTACTGGCGTGCCTACCAATGTGTAAATCAGCGGACGATGAGACTGCAGCACTGTTCATGTCAGTAACAGAAGAAGCGAAGAGATTTGCAGCACGACTATGAGCAAGATCATCCGTGTGCTGCGGTGCAGAGTCTTGTACTGCTGAAGTCTTGTATGCCATGTTTTGCTGTGTCATGCGGCGATTCAACCTCGACTGCCATATTCAACTCAAGAACTGCACAGCGTTGTGGTCGAAAGATTGCAGGTTATCCACACACCGGAGTGTCATACACAATCATGAGTAAGCAAAAGAGGGTCGAGGAGATAATGTGGAGCTATGGCTCATGGGGCAAGGAAAGTTAGGTATAGGCCAAAAGTTACTCCACCCCAACTTTCAGGACATATTTATAAAGCC
>CAYQJZ010000069.1:2015-4731 GCA_964417995.1 uncultured Bifidobacterium sp. | reverse complement strand
AATGAAACGGCGATACGGTCAGCTGACGAGGTACGTGATCAGCTGATGGAGATCTGGCGTGTAATGCGCGAATGTGTGGAACAGGGGTGCACCAGTGAAGAGACTGTACTGCCGGGCGGGTTAAACGTTCCACGTCGTGCTCCCACCATGTATACGCGGCTCGCATCGTACGGTAACGCTCTTAAACGTGACACTGGACGAGTTGATGCGGTATTAGAATCCTCAGATTCCGCATGGGTGGATTTGTTCGCGTTGGCTGTCAGCGAGCAAAACGCAGGTGGTAGACGTATCGTTACCGCGCCGACCAATGGTTCTGCTGGCATCATTCCCGCAGTGCTGATGTATTACTGGCAGTTTGTCGATGCGGCCAACGATGACGGCATTGTGCGTTTTCTTCTCACCGCTGGAGCTATCGGTTACCTGTTTAAACGTAACGCATCAATTTCTGGCGCTGAAGTCGGTTGTCAGGGCGAGGTAGGTGTTGCATGCTCAATGGCGGCCGCCGGGTTAGCTGCTGTTTTAGGTGGTACTCCTGAACAGGTGGAGAATGCTGCAGAAATCGGCATCGAACATAATTTGGGGCTAACCTGCGACCCGGTGGCTGGCTTGGTGCAAATTCCTTGTATTGAACGCAACGCCATGGGGGCGAATACCGCTATTAACGCGGTGCGTATGGCAATGCTTGGTGACGGTTCACATATTGTTAGCCTTGATCAAGCAATACGCACGATGAAGCAAACCGGCGAGGACATGATGGCGAAATATAAGGAGACCTCTAAAGGTGGTTTGGCCGTCAATGTTGTCGAATGTTGACGTCACTCCATTGAGACGTCAGCTCACGGCAATTTATGACGCAGTTTGCTCCAGCATATTGACAAAAGCGTGGTGTTAGTAGTTGGCCTATTTTGTCTATCACGACTGCGCTATAGGCGAATCCTTTTGGCGCTGTGGTTTGTGTGTGCCGATGGTGCTAATCTATGACTCATTGTGTGCGTAAAGGAGGTTACGATGGCAGACATGCCTAAGGTCAACGCCGAGTTCGGTGCAACGCCAACATTTGAGTTTCCATCTGATCAGGCTCCTCAAGGACTCAAGGCTGTTGAACTTGTAGAAGGCGACGGTCCTATGGTGCGCCGCGGTGACACTATCACCGTGAACTATCACGGCGTGGTGTGGGGCAAGGACGAGCCGTTCGATTCCAGCTTTACGCGTCATCAACCTGCCAGTTTCGGCATTGGTGTGGGGCAGGTTATTAAGGGGTGGGATATGACCGTCCCTGGGCACAACGTTGGCTCTCGTCTGCTTGTATCAATTCCACCAGAGTACGGTTACGGTGTGCAGGGTGTTCCACAAGCAGGTATCGGTGGCGGAGATACGCTGGTATTCGTTATCGATATCATTTCAACCCGCTAACGGCGAACAGACAATTGGCGCCGGCGTCACCGGCGCTTTTTTATAAGAAGTCCATTTTGTATCGCATATACAGCGCATTGAACGTTATTGCAGCGGCTACAGCAATAGAAGAAAACGGCTAGAAGATCCGCAATAAGGAGGAAGAATGACCGAGGAAAAAACGATTCTGCTCACTCAGGAGGCCTACGACAAGCTCAAGGAAGAGTTGACATGGCGTGAGGGCGAGTACCGTGATGAAATCACCGAGCGTATTGCTGCTGCTCGTGCAGAAGGTGACCTGTCTGAAAACGGTGGCTATCAGGCTGCCCGCGAAGAGCAGGGCAAGAACGAGGGGCGTATCAATGAATTGATCGTCAAGCTGCGTAACGCCAAGATTCTTGAAGCGCCGGAAGCTGGTGTGGTTGGTAATGGTTCTGTAGTGACCATTGACATGGCCGGTCGTGAAATGGTGTATGTGCTGGGATCGCGCGACATTGCTGTGGCTACTGACTACGACGTGATCAGTCCTGAATCGCCGATTGGCGCTGCCATTATGGACGCGCATGTTGGTGACACCGTGAGCTATAAGGCTCCTAATGGTCGTGAAATCTCGGTGACAATCACTGATTCTCGCCCGCTTAGCTAAACGGCAGGCTGCGTTGTTTGCATGAGCTGTTAATAACACATTCGCCATAAAACATTCGCCACGGCTGTTAGATTGCCGTGGCGTTTGTGCTTGAAAAAGCGTTGTTAGCAGTTGCGTTTGTTATCGATTGTGCCTTGTAGTTTATACAGCCTGCGTGCACATTGCTTGCATGATTCGCGAATACACAAGTATGCGGTAGGGTAGCAGGTATGCCGATTAACGCCGTTTTTCTCGACAATCCAAAATCCGAACGAGTACGTCGCATTGCTGAATTAACAAATCGCAAAGCTCGTGCACGTTCTGGACGGTTTATTATCGAGGGGCCGCAGTCCGTGCGTGAAGCAGTGCGCTATGCGTCCGACGTGGTGTGCGATCTATACGTTGTTTCTGATGTGCCACGGCAGAATCAGGCCAGTATATCGAATGCCGATGTTGACACGATAGTGCCGCAAGTGTTGGCACCTATTGTTGTACAGGCACTGGAACACGGAATTTATGTGCATATGTGTTCTAGCGCAGTGATTGAACGTATGAGTCACGATTCACAAGGGATTGTTGCAGTGGGTGATACATCCACAATGCGCGACCGTTTTGGTTCGATGAATGGCAGTGATGATCTGAATGCCATGGACGATGTGAGTGGCGTAAAAATAGTGAACTCTGTTGGTACTGTGGGCT
>CAYQJZ010000069.1:0-1915 GCA_964417995.1 uncultured Bifidobacterium sp. | reverse complement strand
CTGCGGGTTCTGTAGGTGTTACAAGTGCCGATGGTTTTGCTCACGGTCTTGCCCAAGGGTCGTCATTGTTTGCTGCGTTTTGGCAAGTGCGTGACCCGGGCAATGCGGGGACAGTGATACGTGCTGCGGATGCTGCTGGTTGCCGTGCTGTTATTTTGGTTGATGATTGCGTGGATACGCTTAATCCTAAAGTAATTCGTGCTACGGTTGGATCTTTATTTCATTTGCCAGTGTTAACGATGAGTACTGATGAGTTTTTTTCATGGTGCTTAGAGTATGGGGTGGAGATTATTGCCGCCGATGTGCATGGTACGAATCAACAGCGGCCAGAATTGCTGCCAAAGGTGCTGATTAACAATAGTGGGGTTGCCGGTGGTGCAGGCGCTGTAGAGGAAACGAGTAGTAGTACGGCTAATTCGAGCAGTACAGGTATAGGGCACGGCGTCGTAGCATGTGATAGTGGTGTTAAGGGTGGTGGCAATACGGCGTTGACCACTATGCGTGTCGTGCTTTTTGGTAACGAAGCACGCGGGTTACCAGATGTGATTTTGACACAAGCCAACCGCATTGTTGCTATACCAATTTATGGCAAAGCTGAATCATTAAACCTCGGTACCAGCGCTGCTGTTATGCTCATGTGTTTCGCTATGGTTGCTCGGAGCTGAGCCCTGAATGCCGAGGTTTGGTTCATATTGACACTGTCAACGGTTAGTTCAGACTCGTTGAACTCATTTTGTGTAGTTCGACGAACCGCTCGTGATTGAATGGTTTAGCTGGTTAGGGTATTTAGGTTTTGCTAGATGAAATGCAAAAGCTGGTGTGCCCTGTGATTGTTCGTCATCGCGCAAATAGTCAAATCAACGTTGATAATGCGCGCATTACAATATCAACGTCTTTGTTTTCTAATTCGCGAATAATGTGCAGATAGGTTTCTTGGGTTGTAGTCATGCTTGCGTGTCCAAGTCGTCGAGACACGCTGGCAATTGATGCTCCAGCAAATAGAAGAAGTGAAGCATGCGTATGTCGTAAACCGTGAATGGAGATGACTGGTACGTTAGCATTGGTGCAATGACGGGCTAGAGCGTTGTTTGCTGTTGAGTTGTAAACTTTGCCTTTAACGAAGATTGGTTTGTCTTGTGGAAGGTCTTTTAACAGGCCAGTAAGTTGCATAATGAGTTGCCAGTCGATTTGTACTTTACGTACAGATGATGCGTTTTTGGTTGGGACGAAACCACCACCATTTTTGTAATCCCATGTCTTGTTAACTGACAAGGTTTGGTGTGCAAAGTCGAAGTCGTCAGGTGTTAAACCGAGTGCTTCAGAGAATCGCAGGCCAGTTTTGGCTATGAGAAGAATAAGCCAGTCCCAGGTGATTTTGGGACCAAGGTTTAAGTCGGCGAGCAGCGCGTGTAATTCAAACTGATTAAGATACTTGATTTTCTTAACACGTGGTTGTCGGCCTTTGATAATGACTTTCCGCGTAGGATCGCGTGGGATAAGACCCTCATCTACCGCATCAAGAATTGCGGCCTTGATATGGTGATGGAAATCCAGTGTGGTTTGTCTCTCGTGATGCAGTGCATACCCATTAATGATCTGCTGATAAGCGGTACGATCCAACTGCGCAAGCGTTAATTTGGGAGCAAGCTTCGATAACCATGACATTGCAAGACGGTACTTATCCATTGTTACTTCGCGTATAGCGCCTTCTTTGTAGGTAGCGATCCATTGAGAGTAATACTCACTGAACAAAGAATCTTCAGAAATATTGCCAGACATCGGTGTCCTTCCTTTGTTGTTATAGGGGCACCGATCAGAGTACTTACGCCAATAAGGTGCGTAGAACGAAACAGTTTGTGCTTCATTTATTGTTCACTAACTCAGCATTGTGCTTACGTTGATGAAGAGTGATGAG
>CAYQJZ010000068.1:2793-4769 GCA_964417995.1 uncultured Bifidobacterium sp. | reverse complement strand
AGTCATATCACTACCGCCAATTAATGCACCCACAGCAACAACTTCGGCACCCTGTGCATCAACTACGCCAAAATCGAGGCTTAACTCATTGCCATTGCGCAAGGTGACCAGCGATGACGTTTGCACGTATGACTTCTCCGATAACCATGCATCTAGCAGTATGACACGCTTGCCAGCAATACTAGGGCCTTTGATGGAGGGGTAGACGAAGTCCATCACAAAACCGTCGAGGTCCTCTCCGCGAGATGCAGCGGCCTGGATCATTGCACTTACCAGAGGCACTGCAGCAGCGGTAAGTGCACCAACGGCGTCAAAATCATCAACTGAATAACCTTGTTCTTCAAACGTGTCCAGCAAAATATGCCCCATGATGGCAGCACTGCGATGATCAAACACAACAGCTGATAGTTCACTAAACGGTTTATCAGCAATATCAGCTTTCAGCAGAGTGGCCAGTTGATCGCGCGGATCCATCATCATGAAACTCGCCTCGTCGATAGCGGCTGGAACAAGCATAGAAGTCTCCTCTTCAGTCATGTTCCTAGGGTATCGCTATGCGACGCCAAACCCCGGGACTGGATAACAAGAACAGTTGATATTACCCACTCAGTAACTTAGAAAGTTGACGAGTAGGGCAATGAAACAGATGTTCAATCCGTAGTCGATTCAGTAACTTCGGGTGCTGATAGTTTGTGCACACTTGCTTTGTCGGAATCAATCATATTCACGGTGTCAATAACTTTATTTTGATCGATTTTTTGGAGTTTGCGTGCGGTAACTAGTACGCGTGATTCCAGTGAAGAAGCAAACTTGTTATAAGATGACACCGTTTTACTCAGTGTTTTGCCCAACTGATTGGCATATGTGCCGAGCGTGGCGAAACGTTCATACAATTCGCGCGACAGATCAAACAACTCTTTAGCATCATCAGTCAAGCTTTGCTGCTGCCACGCATAAGCCACTGACTTTAACACTGCCCACAACGTTACCGGCGAGGTGAGTGCCACTTTGCGGGAGAACGCATAATCCATCAATGCGGGGTCAGCTTCCATAGCAGCCTGTAGCAGTGCTTCGTTGGGAATGAATGCCACCACAAAGTCTGGTGTTGTATCAAAAGCCTTCCAATATGCTTTATCACCCAATGTTTTCACATGGTCACGCACAGCCTTGGCATGGGCTTGAAGAAGTTCGTTACGACGAACCAATTCTTCAGGAGATGCTGTGTCAGGAATTACACAAGCACGCTGATAATCCGCATATGGCACCTTGGCATCAATAGGAATAGTCTTGCCACCAGGCATATGCACTACCATGTCAGGCCGTTGTATACGCCCGTCTTCATCTGTCACCACTACCTGCGTATCAAAATCAACATGTTCCATCAGACCCGCTGATTCAACAATGTTGCGCAGTTGAGCCTCTCCCCACGCGCCGCGCACTGTATTGCTACGCAGTGCTGCTGACAATGAGCTGGTTTCTTTATCGAGACGCGCCTGTTGTTCGCCAAGCCCCTTGAGTTGTTCACCAAGCGCACCCATTTCTTGTTTGCGCCCCTCTTCAATTTGGGTGACTTTTTGTTGCAGAGCATCAAGATTTTTCTGCACGGGAGCAAGTGCGGATAGTACTTTATTCTGCTCATTCAACTCTTGTTCTTGTTTGTGGCGTTTTTCTTCAGCTTCAGCCCGAGCACGTTCCCGTTCGCGATCGATACGGATCTTCTCAGCCTGTTGAGCATCTGCCAATTGCGACTTTGCAAAAGACAGTTGCTGATTCAGCCCATCAACTCTTGCCCGATATTCTGCCAATTGAGCATTGAGTGTGGAAATTTCAGTACGCGCAGATTCATTTGCCGCTTGTGCTGCATCCAGCTCATCAGTTCGCGCTAATCGAGCAGAATCCTGCCCATGCGACCGCCCTATAACAAATCCTGCCAGCGCACCGATAACTGCGCCGACAAGCACCATTACCGCAAGGAC
>CAYQJZ010000068.1:0-2693 GCA_964417995.1 uncultured Bifidobacterium sp. | reverse complement strand
TCAGACACGTTGTCAACTGTCACACCGTCAACAAGAGTGTCGCTGGCCCACGCCGACAATTCGAGGTGTTCACCTCCGATCTGATCAACCAGCACTGTGTCTCCATCATGTACCTGGCCTGCAAGCAGCATACGTGCCAGTTGGTCGCCAACTTCGCTTTGCACCAGTCGACGTAGTGGACGAGCGCCGTATGCCGGATCGTAACCGGTGTTTGCCAACCATTCGCGCGCTGAATCGGTGACGTCAAGCATGATGCGGCGTTCTGTCAGGCGCGAGGCAACCTGACCGACCTGAATATCGACAATGCCACTCAGTTCGTCACGGGTGAGCGGATGGAAGATCACCAGTTCATCCAGACGGTTGATGAATTCAGGTTTGAACTGCGCATGCACAGCATTCATTACCGCCTTATGCTTGGCGTCGTCATCCAGATCAGCTTGCACAAGGAACTGCGAGCCAAGGTTCGAGGTCATAATCAGAATAGTGTTCTTGAAATCCACAGTTCTTCCCTGACCATCGGTTAAACGACCATCGTCTAGCACTTGCAGCAGTACGTCGAAGACTTCAGGATTGGCTTTTTCTATCTCGTCGAAAAGCACCACTGAATATGGTCGACGCCGTACAGCCTCGGTAAGTTGACCGCCTTCCTCATAACCAACGTAGCCAGGAGCTGCACCAATTAACCGCGATACTGAGGACTTCTCCATGTACTCGCTCATGTCAATGCGCACAATCGCCTTCTCGTCATCAAACAAGAAGTCAGCAAGCGCCTTAGCCAGCTCGGTTTTACCGACGCCAGTTGGGCCAAGGAAAAGGAACGATCCACTTGGTCGATCCGGGTCAGAGATACCGGCGCGCGAACGGCGCACTGCGTCAGAAACGGCCTGAATGGCTTCTTTCTGTCCGATTACGCGTGCACCGAGTAGTTCTTCCATACGCAGAAGTTTCTCGTTTTCGCCTTGCATTAGTCGACCGACAGGAATGCCGGTCCAGTCGGAAACGATTTCTGCTACCGAATCAGCATCAACATGGTCAGGTACCATCGGCTCGTCGGTTGCAGCCTGCGATTGTGGATCTTGTTCATCACGCTCTGCAGCGGCGAGTTCCTTTTGAATGGCAGGGATTTCTCCGTACAGGATACGACTGGCTTTTTCAAGGTCGCCTTCACGAGTAGCTTTGTCTGCTTCAACACGTTTGGCATCTAGTTGAGCACGCAAGTCACCGACTTTGTTATGCCCGGCTTTTTCAGCATCCCATCGAGTGGTGAGTCCGCCTAGTTTTTCACGTGTGTCAGCAAGATCGGCCTGTAGTTTTTCGAGGCGTTCTTGTGAGGCTGGATCTTCAGCTTTCTTTAGCTGCATCTCCTCCATTTCCAAGCGTGTTACTTTGCGCTGTAATTCGTCAATTTCTTCTGGTTGAGAATCCAGTTCCATACGTAGATGAGCGGCTGCTTCGTCAACCAAGTCGATTGCTTTGTCGGGCAGTTGGCGGCCGGAGATGTACCTATTTGATAGCGTGGCAGCGGCAACTAACGCGTCGTCACCGATTGTGACTTTGTGGTGTGCCTCATACCGTTGTTTCAGACCACGCAGGATTGCAATCGTGTCTTCGACAGATGGTTCACCAACGAATACTTGTTGAAATCGACGTTCCAGTGCAGGGTCTTTTTCAACGTTTTCGCGGTATTCGTCGAGTGTGGTGGCGCCGATAAGCCGCAGTTCGCCGCGCGCCAGCATGGGTTTGAGCATGTTACCAGCATCCATTGATCCTTCAGCAGCTCCCGCACCAACGATGGTGTGAATCTCGTCAATGAAGGTAATAATTTGGCCGTCTGCGTTTTTTATTTCAGCAAGTACGCTCTTTAGTCGTTCCTCGAATTCGCCACGGTATTTTGATCCAGCAACCATTGAGCTTAGGTCAAGAGAGATCAGGCGTTTGTTCTGCAATGTGCTTGGCACATCTCCAGCCACAATGCGCTGCGCCAGCCCTTCAACAACAGCGGTTTTTCCTACGCCTGGTTCGCCAATTAGCACGGGATTGTTCTTGGTACGGCGGCTGAGAATTTGGATTACACGGCGAATTTCCTGATCACGACCGATAACTGGGTCAAGTTTGCCGTCACGTGCATGCGCAGTCAGATCGGTGGAGTACTTTTCTAATGCTTTGTAGTTGCCTTCAGCATCTGGACTGGTTACTTTGGTACCGCCGCGCACACTTGGAACCGCTTGGCGTAGTTTGTCAGCAGTTATGCCGTTGCGAGTGAGAATATCAGCACTTTGGTTCGGCGTGCTGGCTGCAATACCAATCAGTAGATGCTCGGTGGAGACGTATTCATCTCCCATCTCGCGCATTTCTTTTTCGGCTTGAGCGATTGCTGCGGTTAATTGGCGGCTGGCTTGTGGCTGCGATGTTGTTGACCCACTGGCACTGGGCAGGGCAACCAACGCATTGCGCACTTCGGCACCAATATGGTGACGATCACCACCTGCGGCTTGCAGCAAACCGGGAACAACGCCATTTTCCTGACGCAACAATGCGTCGAGAACATGCAGTGTGTCAACTTGTACATTACCTGCCGCCGATGCGCTCTGAATGGCATCACCGATTGCATTTTGAGCCATCGTCGTGAACTTCTGTTCCATATCATCCTCCATATGCCGCATCCCACCTATGCCTTATGCCGTAGGAGGGAT
>CAYQJZ010000067.1:3722-4835 GCA_964417995.1 uncultured Bifidobacterium sp. | reverse complement strand
AGCTCCTGCGGCTGGGCTTGAACCAGCGACCGTCCGATTAACAGTCGGATGCTCTGCCAACTGAGCTACGCAGGAATGGTCTGTGCAGGGCAATCTGCCGTGCACAAGACGAAAATATTACACGCCATTCAGCCGAGTGCAACTTGGGCGTGTCGCACTTCTTGCCATCTCACAGACAGTTTGACCAGAGCAAAGTGAATCAATGCACTTTTATAACGTCACACGTCGTAAGTGATTGTCAACGGAGCATGGTCAGACCAACGTGTGTCGTAAGAAGAAGCTTTATCAATAACAAAGCCACAGGCCGTCTGAGCCAGTTCAGGTGTCGCAAACTGATAGTCGAGTCTCCAGCCAACGTTGTTATCGAAAGCGCGGCCGCGCTGACTCCACCATGTATAAGGCCCTTGAATATCCCCTGCTAGGTCACGCATTACATCAACAAATTCGTATTCACTGAGCCAACGGTCCACATAAGCGCGTTCTTCAGGCAAAAACCCGGCATGCTTCTCATTAGCTTTAGCGTTTTTAATATCTTGTGGAGTATGTGCGATATTAAAATCACCACACAATACAGCCTGCCGACCGCCAGATGCAGCCTCGTTCCGTAGTTCACCTAAACGTTCGAGCATGGTGTCAAGAAAACGATATTTTTGAGACATTTTTACCGGGTCATCACTACTACCTGCATGTACGTATACGCATGCGACAGTAATCACATAGCCTTGAGGCGTCCGGATATCAGCTTCAATCCAACGCCCAGAATCAACGTCTTCTTCAAGTCCTGGCAGCCCATACCGACGATCCACTACTGGTAAATCACTCAGTAACCCTACACCGGCACGGCCTTTAACTCGGCATACTTCATTCATTGCCGTCAGCGCTGACTGATCGGCGATTTTGCCAGCTTCAGCGTATTTGTTTCCGAACTCGTCAAAAATAGGATCAATCTCATTTTGCGGTGCACGTACTTCTTGTAAACACCAAATGTCTGGTGTATTGGCACCTGCCCATGCAGTGATTCCTTTGCGACGCGCAGCACGAATGCCGTTGACATTAGACGTGGTAATTGTGATCGTCATATTTCTGAACCTTACCAGTCACTTTAGAAGGTTC
>CAYQJZ010000067.1:0-3622 GCA_964417995.1 uncultured Bifidobacterium sp. | reverse complement strand
GTGCACCCCATTAAATTTAGAGAACACCCATCAACTGTTTTGCGTTTAGCACCTTCACAACTTTATCCTCTTTTACACGGTCTACTCGTTATCAATTCCTCGTTTGCTACTATACGTTTGCTGTCACTGCTGATCCCTTACGACACCTCAATAACCACTCGGTATCAAATGACTGCAGCGACACGTGTGCAAAACCTACAACACCAACGTCTAACATGTTTAACATACTTGGTACGGTTAGGCATCACACTACTCAACGCTGATAACCATTCGTTCTTTCCCTTAAGCTCACCGTATTTGTCTTAAAAATCTCAGTAAGCAAGGCAATACCTACCAAAGAACTAGAACGAAGTATCAGTGGGTTTAGGGTAATACTGCGCGTATTTGCGGAACTGATTCAGCTCGGTAAGTTCTACATCAAGCACGCGTTTGAAAGCACGATCGTGCTTGTACCGCTGCGGATCAAATACACACTTCTGAGATACCAAACTGTTCACTTCAGCGCGGAGAGCTTCGTCACGAACGTAACGGCGCAGTAGAGGAACAGGAACCACCGTATATAGCGCAGGCTTATTGGCGATACGTACGCCTTCACTGCTGCCGTCAACAACATCGCGAACAAGAACGTCCATTGGATTCACACCACCAGCAACGTTGTAGTAAGAGTTACGCCCAATACGCGGGTTGCAGTCAAGAAACAGCTCGCGTCCTGTACAGGGGTCGCGTTTGATGTCGAAGTTAACAAACCCGCGATATTCAACGTCGGCAAGTAATGCTGATACCTTCTCCCATAGTTCAGGTTTCTCTCGAATTACCATTGCAACCGGGTTGCCAAGCATCGATGGCGCGTGATCCTCCAAAAGAACCTGTGCAGCGCCAAGCATCAAGGGTTTTCCTTCACGACCGATATACAGTGTGAGGGAATCCATGTAGGTGTCGTCTCCCCCGATCAGTTCTTGTACAAGAAACTCTCCCTCAAAACCAACACCGCGTAGGTCATGCCAGAGTTTGCTGAGCTGGGACTGCTCGGTTATGTAATAAACCTTTTTAAATCCTTGATGAAGCAAATGAGCATACTCAGCAGAAACAGCAGGTTTGGCCACAACTGGGAACGGAAGCTTACTGTCATCAATTGCCTTACGTCCAGCTAAGCGAACGACTTCGGTACGGGGAGTATCTAAACCGTGTTTCTGACACAAACGCGAGAAAGTCTCTTTATCGCAGACCGTATCGAAAGCCTGACGCGAAGGAATAGGACACCGTACGTTGCCAGGTAACTCATCAACAATATCTTCAAGGATTTCGATAAGAGCGTCAGTATTAGCAACAAGAAGAATAGTGACATTGGGATGCTGTGCAGCAATGTCACGCATCGCTTCCAGCAACGGCTCTCGAGTAATAGACGACACCGTGTACGGCGAAATAATTCTCGAATGACTGATAGAGCCAATAAAACCCGTGCAGATAGCAATGCTAGTTACACCCCATGCCTCATGAAACTCACGGCAGAGCGCATAAGCACCGATATCGCCTCCTACAACAACAGGGAGTAAATCAGCGCGAACACGAGATGATGAAACCATCACACGACTCCTAACGGCAGATTGGCGCAGCATTGTTCAGTAAACAGTTCAGCGCAGTCAGCAGTCACCTGCAACCGCATACACACATGCGATTGTAGCTTAACCCTTCACAAGTTAGTTATGCATCAAGCCCATGATGTACAATGCCTGCGGTTGCCGCCACACACGGCGTCATAATGCACGATCGAATCCCATTTGAAGGAGTCGCGTCTGATGGAGGTTGTTGAGCTCTCCCGCGAACAATATGAGCAGACACTCACTGAATTGGTAGAGAATCCACCAATTGAGCAGCTTGGAGTGTGGCAAGACTATGAGCAAACTGTTCCGGGGCGCAGCTTCTGGGGATATGTCGGTTTTGTAGACGGTAACCAGACTGTAGCAGTAACGGCGTTGCAGTCTTACGAAACGCACGGTTATTACTATCTGCGCGCTCACCATGCGCCGGTGTGGGCGTTGGAACCTACAGCAGAGCAAGAAACTGATGTGTTAAATGCCTTAGTGCGTTACGTGCGTTCGCGCGACCATCGGCAGGTTTTTATCCGATTGTCTGTTGCTCATGAACTGCCTATTACACAACCCTGTTTGTCAATTGTTCCTTATGATTCCACGGTAGTGATTGATCTTGGCGGTAGCGATGATGAGATTCTTTCCCGAATGAAGCCGCGTGGCCGCCGTGACGTGCGTAAAGCTTTGCGAGAAAGCCCCATTGAATGCGCTGATGAAACCGATCGCGCTCGTGAATCATTCGCTGAGTATTACGACGTGATGGTTGAGACTGCTTCTCGCGATGGTTTTACGCCTGCACCCATTGCTACTTACGAAGACATGTTGTCAATTCTTGGTGACGACCATTGCCGCGTGTTCGCTGGCCGTGAGGAAGGCCGTGTGGTCACATGGTCAATCGTTACGTTGTCTGGCACACGTGCAACCCGTTATTACGCGGCATCACGTAATGACACAATGCGCAAACATGTAACTGACAAGTTGGTGTATTTCGAGTGCTGTGAGCTTTCCCACATGGGTTACGAAGAATATGATCTGATGGGTATCGGCAGCGACTTCTCTCCCTCGCTGAAAGGTTTGAACGAGTTCAAAACCAAGTTTACTAAAGAGGGAGTGCGTTCAGTTGCTCCTGACCGCGATTTGCCTGTACGCAAAACCTTCTACCGTGCACTGACAAGCATGCGTAGTGTACGTGACCGTTTACGCGGTTTATCAAAAATAAATAACGTGTTTACCAATCAGCGGTAATAGGCCGACAGTGGATCAGTATTACATCATTGATTCGCCATAAAAACATCCAACGGTGCCAGCGGTAGCAATATTGTTTGGCACCGTTTCTATTTTCTGATGAATCGAGTATTTGAAACATGATGTTCATATTCAATCGCACTTCTTAGAGTGAAGTGAACATCTCACACACAAACAGAACACTGAGTGAACATATTATTTCAGGGAAACACACATAAAACTCACGGGACACCAACGAACTTCACGTCCTTCGTGTCACAAAGACAATTCTTATAGCAATGTTTTCGTTGACATTTCACTATAAACAAGCATTGTTACTTTGATAACAACCCGAACATAAAGCCTTTATTCTCCCAGATAAGCCACTGCGAGTGTGCTATCGTTAAACACGGACGCCGCAGGGCGGACAGACGAGATTCCTTCGAAAAGGTCACAGTTGACGTGTTCGATTTCGATGTGAAATGCACACCGATGCAGTTTCGTCACTTTGTCACATGACGACAGAAAGGGACAACAATGGCAGACGATCAGAAGAACGATAAGCCGGTTATCACCGTAAACCTCGCAATGTTCGGCGAGGACGCAGCAGCTAAGACCGCGGCTGCTAACAAGGTCGCCAAGGGACTGGGTATTAGCGACGAAGCACTGGCACAGGTGGAGGATTTCAAGCAGCAGCTTACGGATCACGACGCGTGGGATCTGCCATTTATGGGTTATGTGAATGAGGATGGCTATGGCTACGCGTATGTTCCAGATGCAGCCATCTGCCAGACCCCGTATTGGGATGC
>CAYQJZ010000066.1:2403-5045 GCA_964417995.1 uncultured Bifidobacterium sp. | reverse complement strand
GCGGCAATGGACGCTGCTCCACGTCTAAGAAAGGATTGAAACACCATGCTTCTGGTAATTGTTGTGCTTGCACTGGTGCTTGCTAGTTCCGTTTTCGTCGTGCCACAGCAGCAGGCATATGTTATTGAACGATTCGGTAAATTCAAAACGGTACGCTTTGCAGGTATTCATCTACGAATCCCACTTGTTGACCGTATCGCGATGAAAACAAATATGCGTGTATCGCAGCTCAATGTTCAGCTGGAAACCAAAACGTTAGACAACGTTTTCGTCACTGTTGAGGCTTCCACACAGTTCCGAGTGAATCCCGAGAATGTGGCTACTGCCTACTACGAGTTGCGAGACCCGTCCGGTCAGCTGCGCAGTTATATGGAGGACGCGCTGCGTTCGGCAATTCCCTCCCTGATCTTAGATGATGCTTTTGCCCGTAAAGACGACGTTGCAGCTGACGTGCAGAGAACAGTGGGTGCAGAAATGGCTCGCTTCGGTTTTACTGTTGTTAAAACACTGATTACGGCCATTGATCCCAGTCCGCAAGTAAAAAGTGCCATGGATTCTATTAACGCTGCTCAGCGTGAAAAAGAAGCTACCCGTCAACGTGCGGAAGCACAGCGCATTCAGATTGAAACACAGGCTGCGGCTGAAGCTGAGAAAACTCGTCTGCAAGGTGAAGGTCAGGCGAATTATCGTCGCGAAATTGCCAACGGCATTGTCGACCAGATTAAAAGCTTGCAGGCTGTGGGAATGAATATCAACGATGTGAATAACGTTGTGCTATTCAATCAGTATCTTGACGTGATGCGCTCACTCAGCGAATCAGACAATGCTAAAACCGTGGTGTTGCCTGCTTCGACGCCTGGTGGATACAAAGATCTTTATGAGCAGGTCACTGAAGCGATGTTGACTGCTAGCGAGACCAAGTAAGCGCTGCGGTGTCGGTACTGGTGCAGCGCTTTGTGAAATAGCTCGTGTTGCACGGTTACCTCGTCTGTCCTGAGTGGGGTCTGATAGCTTCGCTCAGGACGTGAACGTGGCGCAACCGTACGGGAGGAGCACTATGAGTGGTGGTGCTTCGCGCATACGTGGACGTGCTGATAGCGTCGGGCGAGACTATGCATGAGTGTGATAGTGCTTTGCTCGTACGTGAACGTGGCTAGTTCAGCACGAAACCGTTTCGCTAATATAAGTAGTGCTTTGCGTGTAGGTAAGCGTGAAGCAGCTCACATGCGACATATAGCGTATATAAACGCATAAAACGCATAAAACAGCGTGGTGGGACTGTGGAGTACACGTGTGTTTATCAACACAGCGGTACTCCACAGCACGTTCATGCATCTATCGCGTACTCGTGTAACGCAAAAGCCCACCACGCTACATATGACCACCAGACCACACGCGCCTACACATATCTTCCTTATCGTGTTGATCATGCGGGTGTGTTGCTGATATGACCCACACGCCTAACACATATCGACACATGCCTATACGTGGCTTGTAAACGTGCACACCCGTAACAATCAGGGACGCGCAGCTGTTTGAATAAGTGTCGGTTGTTGAACAAATTTAGCTGTTGAGGAAGTCGGCAATGGATTCAGCTGCCGCATACCCCTTGCGGTACATACGTTCCAGTCCCTCGTAACTCTTGGTAAGAGTATTCAAACCACACAAATCATCGGGGGCAAGAATCAATGCAAGACCAGCCTTCTCACATTCCTTAGCCAATGCGACCTCGTCGTTATATGTTTGGTAACGATTAAGCAGTCGCTCTGCTGCAGCGGGGTAACGGTGTTTAAGAATATGTGCCGGTGCAATATCTTTTTTCTGCTCGCGCAGTACATCTTTGAGACGGGTGAGAACTACCACTATGCGGTCACACCCATCGTCAATGGCTTTCTGCACAGGAATAGGGTCAGCAATACCCCCATCATAATACGGTATGCCGTTCACCATATACGGTTCGTTTGCCACAGGAACTGAACTGGACGCTTTAATTGGAGCAATCGACTCATAACCAAGATCATCTTTGGTGAAGTACTTGGCTGAGCCGTCTCTCGCGTCACAAGCCACAACGGTAAACTCCGCCGGGTTGCTAAGGAACGCGTCATAATCAAGCGGATCTTCGCCGTCATGGTCACTCAAGGTGCTGTAAATATAGTCCAAATGTACGAAGTTGTGATCCTTAAAGAAATTCTCTACACTTGCGTACTCTTTACGGAACGCGTACTGGGTGTAAAAACGGCGAGCACGCCCTTTTTGTCCAGACAGGTATGAGCTGAGATTCGCGCTTCCTGCGGAAATGCCGTAACAAGCGTCGAACACAATGTTGTCTTCCATACAACGGTCGAGCACTCCTGCGCCAAAGATGGCTCGGTACCCGCCGCCGACGTCGATAATTGCAGTTTTATGTGCTGTTTGTGTCATGGTTGCACGTCCCTTTCTGCGTGATAGCTTACGTGACCTATATAGACAACAGGGGTTCGAGCCATACGCAAAAGCACTATACGAATAGCAGGAGCAGCACACAATGGATAATCTGTTTAAGCCATTCGCAAAAGGTTATATATCTGATTGTCACGCCGGAATGAACGCTCAATTTGGGGGTGTGCTGGGTGTGTACAAAGGCGATAGAGAACAAAACAACA
>CAYQJZ010000066.1:0-2303 GCA_964417995.1 uncultured Bifidobacterium sp. | reverse complement strand
TGAACTATGCACGGTTAAGTAACGTGTACGCTAAGTCAGCAATCTGGGAGGATGAGGAGGAATTATCTAGCTCAACATTGCCAACGGCGTCGTCTGGAGCCAATTGGCCGAGGGATTCCAAAACAACGCTCAGATGCCGCACCGTGCCCTCATTGCCATCAATAACAGCAGCAGTGTCAGGTAACAATTCACGGAAGTAGTTGCGATAGAACACAAAATGCGTGCATCCCAACACCACCGCGTCAATGGTGTCGAGATTGTAGCGGTCAAAGTAACCGTGCAACGTACGCATTACACGATCGTGATCATCAATATGACCACCTTCAACAATCTCCACCAGATCAGGGCAAGGCTCGGGAAAAATCGTGTGGTCGGTGGTGAACCGATTCATAAGCGCGGCGAACTTGTGTTCGCGCAATGTTAGTGGAGTAGCAGCAACAATAACACGCTGACGTTGACCATAACCACGATCACAAGCCACTTTGAGCGCTGGTTCCATACCAATAATCGGGATATCGTAATGGTCACGTAAATCATTCACCGAAGCTGATGTAGCCGTGTTACAGGCAATTACCACAGCTTTGACACCGCGCTGTACAAAGCGGTCAACAATAGCGAATGACAACTCGCGTACCTGCTCGGGTGTTTTAGTACCGTAGGGAGCATTCGCCGAGTCACCAAAGTACAGCACGTGTTCGTTGGGCATATCATGGCGGATTTGCCGAACCACTGAGATACCGCCTAAGCCGGAATCAAAAACGCCAATCGGTGCGTCTGATGCCATGCTGTCTCCTTCCCGTGTGGCCCGCGTTCTATAAGCGTTATATATACCTACTCGTTATGCGTCTACTGTTCCACAGCTGTGAAACAGTACAATCCTGCAACCATACACCTGTATGGCTGCGGTATTTGCGTAACGTAATACATCACTGTGGAATAACTGCGTGCAAACAGTACTCAGCATACTCACTATGAACATGTTGAGGTGATGGGCTTGATTTATTTTCACATTCAGGGTGTGCGGTAGTCTCAGGTGCATGAGTATTCCCAGTGAGGTATTCAAAGCCCATGCTACGGGCAACGATTTCGTTGTATACGTTGACCCGGATGGCGTATATGAGCCGACAGTCGACGAGGTGAAATTCCTGTGTGATCGGCATATCGGTATTGGTGGCGACGGCCTGATTCGTCTGGCTCATCCAGAGGCAGTGTCTGATGTGACATCTCAGCAGGCAGTCGACTGTACTGCCAATGGCGCCGACTGGTTTATGGATTACCGTAACGCTGATGGGTCTCTGGCTGAAATGTGCGGTAACGGAACGCGTGCGATCACGTTATTTGCACAGCAGCAGGGGTTGGCAGATAGTCCGGGAGGATTACCGTTCCACTTGGGTACTCGTGCTGGCGTTAAAGTTTTGGCTGCATTAGGTGATATACAACCGTATGGTCGTAACGTATTCCGTGTAGAGATGGGCGCTTGGTGTATGGGGCGTGTTAACGCTTATGCTGTACGGATTCCTGGAACCGTGGGGGAGGGGCGCGGCACCTTTGTTGATATGGGTAACCCTCATGTTGTTGTGCCAGTTAAAGATGGCAGTGCTACGCTACCGCCGGTGGCAGAGCTGAATCTGGCCGTTCCGCCGGAGGTGTCGCCTGTATGTGAGAACGGTCAGAACGTGGAGTTCGTTCACGTTGACAGTATTGATAGCGAAGTGGGTTGTGCCACTATGCGCGTATATGAGCGCGGTTGTGGGGAGACGCTGTCATGTGGTACGGGTTTGTGTGCCACTGGCGTAGTGTTGCGTGCTAAAACAGGCGTTGATCATTGGGATATTACAGTACGCGGTGGCGTTGTACGCGTTGATGTTACCGATCGAGACGTCAAACTTACTGGTTCAGCTACTATGGTGGCGCGAATCACCATGATGTAAGTGTTAATAAACAAGTTCTAAATACTTTGCATCTCTAACACACTGCACTTTTGCTCGTTATCCACGCTGGGTTAACAGAGTCAAATATTTAGCACGCCTTGCTTGTCGCGTATCTTTTGTTTGTTATATGCGATTCGAACTCGACAAACCCTAATCAATTTTGTTTAGAGATTATTCTCTGTCGTATTCGTAGTTCTTTTGATTATTTGATATATCCATATTATCCTGCCTATAGGGGCTAATGTTATCAGTTTGTTATCGGGGTTGATAACACTCGCTCTGTGAATGCAGATAATAGCAATATACTCTATGAGAAGTTATAAACGATTTTGTTTAGATAATCCCCGTATGGCATAATTATTTACTTTCGCC
>CAYQJZ010000065.1:0-6091 GCA_964417995.1 uncultured Bifidobacterium sp. | reverse complement strand
ACGTGTTAACAGACTCAGCATGTTTACGATGCACGATACCTGCCCTTTACCTTTCTTGATCCCTAAAACAACACACCCCCTTTTTCTTGCAAGGGGGGGCAAGGCTTAACAGAACCTTTAACACTCAGCAACAATAAGGGGGGGGGGACAGACAAACCAGACAAACCAAAAAACAAACCAAACCAGAAAACAACCAAAACAATGAAAACCCAAATTCAAGAAAACAAACAAACAACCAGACAGACCAAAAAGAAAAAGGATTCAAACACACTCAAAACCACAGATAATCAAACCACTCAACATCCCAAACCCCAACACAACACAACCAACAACACAAAAAAGGGGGGACCCGTAAGGGGGATTCCATTTACGGTAGACGCCGCAGTTGAAGCAGAAAGTAGAGTCATCAACGTTCGCATGCACCACGAGATAGCCGATTTTATTCCAGGAACACCCACACAGCCGCAACGGCAGCGAATTAATGCCTCCTCAAGTCTGTTGTTTATTACCGGAAGAGAGCCTGCCGTGCAGAGTTCAAGACCAGGGAAGATGAAACAGGTAACTGCATTTTAGGGCTATAGCTCACTGTGGTATAGACCACGATTCTTGTTCCGCCGTAAGCGACAAAAGAAGACCCGCCGGAGCGGGTCTTTTACAAGTCCAACAGATCGGAATCTCTTCACAACATCATCGTTGTAACGGTAAGTCTTTCCAATGCCCGTTCAACGTAACAGTCCCTCGTGACCATACACTATTTGTGGGCTTCCGCTCTGTTTAGTTGTCCTTGTACTTGGTAATTATGCTCGCAGCCAGCTCAACCGCAAGCTGAAGCCTTGCATTGTGCGCATATTTTCGTAAGTGTTCGCATCTGGATTCCCTGAAGATAGTGATGACGTAAAGTGTGCGCCTCAAACCGGTTCACTTGTTCGCTTCTGTTCTCTTCCTTTATTCCTTTGGCGTGTCACATTTCATCAGCAAAAAACACACTGTTCCTCAATAACCACAGACATCACGGGATACGTCAGCCATCTGCACAACACGCCGATAAAAATTGCAGAACGCAGCGCAAAATCAATCATTTATGTAAACAGGCGTTAAATTCTCGCATTTTCCCGTATGGCGACACCGCAGCACGTTCTAAAGTAAGAGGCTATGGCACAGATATTCGACGCATCATCAAAGGCGATTCTGCGCAGTCAAATCGCTGAGCACATCGCCGAAACCGACAAGAACGACAAACGTGAAACGCTGGTCGGCGAGGAACCTTTACCTGCTGACCGGTTCTTTGACCGTGAATTAAGCTGGCTCAAGTTCAACTGGCGAGTAATGGAACTCGCCCAAGACGATAGTCTGCCGCTTATTGAGCGTGCCAGTTTTGCTGGCATCTTTGCTTCCAACCTCGACGAATTCTTTATGGTTCGTATAGCGGGTTTAAAGCGTCGTATTGACACAGGCATTGCTGTCACCACGGCTAGTGGTCTAAGCCCCCGTCAGCAACTGCGCTCAATCACTGAACAGGCGCATCATTTGCAAGATGAGCACGCGCATTACGTAGTCGATACTCTGTTGCCAGAACTTGCTGATGAGCACATTGTGCTGCTCAACTGGAATCAGTTGACTACCTCTGAGCAGGAGCGTCTCTCTCGCTACTACCGCCAGCAGGTATTTCCAGTTCTCACCCCCCTTGCCGTTGATCCTGCCCACCCGTTCCCCTATATTTCTGGCAAATCGTTGAATTTGGCCATTATTGTAGAGAATCCCACATCTGGAAAATCGCATTTTGCGCGAGTTAAGGTGCCTGACAATCTCAATCGTCTTGTACCGGTTGACGACGCTTCAGACGAAGACAATGGTGAGGAACGTCATGGTTTCATCACCATGGAAAACCTTATTATCGCGCATCTGGAATCACTATTCCCGGGCATGATTATTAAAGAGGCTCGTTCCTTCCGCGTCACCCGTAACGAAGACATCGATGTTGAAGAAGACGACGCAGAGAACCTGCTTAATGCTATGGAGAAAGAGCTGCTGCGCCGTCGTTTTGGACCGCCGATTCGTTTGGAAATCTCCGATGAGACCAGCCCGTTCCTCTCACAGCTGCTTGCTGACCAGCTCGGTGTCACCAGTGACGAGGTATATCGCCTTCCCGCCCCGCTCGATATGACTGTACTGTTTGAGCTGGGAGCTATTGACCGACCGGATCTTAAATATCGGTCGTTTGTCCCGACAACAAATCGACAGATTGCTGAAGTTGAATCCAGCCGTGCTCAAGATATTTTCGCTGCAATCCGCCAGCACGATATTCTTCTTCATCACCCCTACGATTCCTTTTCAACCTCCGTGCAGGCCTTTCTAGCACAGGCAGCTGCAGACCCAAAGGTTCTTGCTATTAAGCAAACGCTGTATCGTACGTCTAGCAAATCGCCAATTATCGACGCACTGATCGATGCAGCACATGCCGGCAAGCAGGTGCTCGCTCTGGTTGAAATCAAAGCACGCTTCGATGAGGACGCGAACATAGCGTGGGCCCGCAAACTCGAACGTGCGGGCGTTCATGTGGTGTACGGCATTGTTGGTCTGAAAACCCACTGCAAGCTTTCCCTGGTAGTGCGCCAAGAAGCCGAGGGGCTTAAACGTTATTGCCACGTCGGCACCGGCAATTACAACCCGAAAACTGCTCGTCAGTACACTGATCTTGGCTTGCTGACTTGCGACCCGGTTGTTGGGCAAGATGTAACCCGACTGTTCAACCAACTGTCAGGTTACGCACCAAAATCAAGCTTCCACCGACTGCTGGTAGCGCCGCGCACAGTACGCACTGGTCTTATTCAGCGAATTCGACGCGAAGAAGATGCCGCACGCGCCGGAAAAGACGCGTGGATCAAAATCAAGGTCAATGCGATTGTTGACGAAAAAACCATTGACGCTCTGTATCGGGCCAGCCAGGCTGGTGTCAAAATCGATATTGTCGAACGCGGTATTTGCGCTCTCAAACCCGGTATTCCTGGTTTGAGCGAGAACATTCGCGTACGTTCAATTCTTGGCCGATTCTTGGAACACAGCCGTATTTATGCGTTTGCGAACTCTGATGGCCCACAGATTGGTGAGGGGCCTGTTTCTGGCCCTGAGGTATGGATTGGCTCAGCTGATCTGATGCACCGTAATCTTGACCGTCGCGTAGAGGCGTTGGTGCGTATTACCGACCCCGATCAGGTTGATGATCTGATTCGTTACATCGACTTGCAGATGGCAGACACAACCTCGTCGTGGCATATGCAGCCTGACGGCACCTACGTACGTCACTCGCGCGATGACGAAGGTCGACCACTTGTTGACAGTCAGGATTATCTCATCAAGCGACATCAGCGCCGTCCTCGAGCAAATAGTTGACGCCGCAAACACACGCCTATCACGATGGCCGGTCCGTAACAGGGCCGGCCATCGCCGTTTTACCGAAAACTACGTAGTGAAATGCAGGAGTGCAATAGAATGAATGGAATGGGCAGCAAAGTCAGACGTGTCGTGGAAGCGGCCGGCGGCATTCTCTACCGCATCAAGCCAAACCACCATGCCGATTCCTTGCCAGTTACGGGGGATAACGGTTCTACCACCAAGCACAAGAAGCATCATCACAAAGCAAGCAGTAGAACAGACGCTCAGTCACACAGTCAGAGCCAGATAGAGGCACTTCTTGATTCCATTGAAGTGTGCATTGTTCACCGGCCGAAATACGACGATTGGAGCTGGCCTAAAGGCAAGCTCGATACCAACGAGTCTCACAGACACGCTGCAGTACGTGAGATCAGTGAAGAAACTGGACTCTCCGTAGCTCTCGGCCCTTATCTCGGTGAAATCGAATACCCCCTTGCCGAAGAGGGTAAAAATAAACGTTCCAAAGATCGCACAGTAGATTCCAAACACGTCATGTTTTGGATGGCTACAGCAATCCCCTCTACCGACGCAGAACGTCTTATTGATGCATTTGGCCCTGTTCATCGCGCCGATATCGGCGAAATTGATGGCATTGCGTGGGTTTCCATTCGTAAAGCTCGCACGATGCTCACCCACTCTACTGATAAAGACTTGCTCGCCTCTTTTGTTTCGCTAGTTCGAGACGGGGCCGCCAGTAGCCAACCTGTTATGATCGTGCGGCACAGCAAAGCTGAACCGCGCAAAAGCTGGAAGGGCACCGACGCCAATCGTCCAATTACCCCACGCGGAGCCGCTGCTGCGTTCGCGCTCAACCGGGAATTGGCCTGCTACAACCCTACCCGTCTTGCCACTTCACCATGGATCCGCTGTCAGGAAACACTACAGGTACTGTCGTGGCAAACCGACCGGCCGATGGTTCATATTGACGAACTCACTGAGGACGCATTTGCCGAAAACCCTGACGCTTCGTGGAAACGTTTTGAACAAGAAATTCACCAAACGTTGATCGAAAAAACGCCAACAGCCATCTGTATGCATCGTCCAGTGATTGGCGGCATGTTTGACCATCTGCGTAAAATGTGCACGTCCAAAACATTGACTAAGCGCCTTATTGCCAAATCCCCCTATATGCCAACAGGTAACGCGATTGTGCTGTTTGTTACAGGCACGCCGTCGAACCTGCGCATTATCGATATTCAGAAAGTTGCTCCGATTGTCTACTAACAGCATGAGTTATGGTTCAGGCTCTGTTCTGCCAAGTCGAGCAGGGTTTTCTGCGTCTCCTGCAGGAGTGGCCAGACCGTCGCGTCCTGGTCAGCTCAGTCAGTCCATTCTTGATGGAATGGCAGGAGGTGCCGATCCTCAAGCTGTACAGGAGTTGAGTCATACCTCTGCTGCTGCACTGCTTGACCGCGTGCACCACACTGAAGACCCAACTGTGGTTGAGCGCGTATTAACGCTGGTGGACTGCGAAGGCGTAGATGTCATTGCTGAATTGTGGAGTAGCTGCGAGCCAGATTCCCTACCTGGCGTGTTGTGGCGACTGTATTTGTTGCGCACATGGATGCGCCGGCAACGCGATGTTATTGCACGCTTGTGGCGTATTGGCGAGCCTGTTGCAACCGCAGCCTCAGCTATCGCCGGGGTTGATCAAGCTCCTACTGAAGATGATATTGCTCGCACAGCAGATTCGATTCTTGCAGGAGCATTCACTGGCGATTTCGCAGTGGCATTAGAACGTGCAGCAGCATTCACTGATGTTGTGGCAAACGGTTTGCGTATTGAAGCACATCATCTCACAGCAGGTGCAGATGCTGACCACGCACATGCAGCACAACTCAATCCCACTGATCGTGACAAAAAACAGGATAACCGCACCAAAGCAGCACGTCTGATGCACACAGCAGGCAACCTTCTGGCTACGTCAAAAAATTTTCGCCACGGCGCTGCTTTATGGCGTCTCAACAAATTGGAATAGACGGATATTCTCTCCGGCGTGGCATATTTGTGGACTCGCTACAATGTTGACTCGCGCCGGGCCATGCTTAAGCCCCGGGCTCCATTTGTTGCCGCCGCGAGCGGCGTTTGCGCCGACAGGCGCTTTCATGGTTCGGCGTTTATTTCCTCTTTAATGATTCTTTCAGTTTTACGCATCTCACAGTTTTGTATATCTTCCTGTTTTCCGAACGGTGGGTCAAAATGTGTTGATGATTTTCGATATCACCACGGCTCAAGCCTTGCAAACATGGGCTGAAAGTTGGAATGCCCCAACTTTGCACCCGGTCAAAACGTGTTAATGGCTTTAATATTTTCCTAGACAAGAGATAGCCTAAGACCCTTTCAAAGTTCCTCATGGTCACATAACGAGCTATGAATACAGTTAAATGCCCCGTGTGTAAGAGCACAATGGTACGGAACAGCAAAACAAACCAGCACAGTAGGGCAAGAGAATTGTTTAGTCTGAGCTGCACCATTCAACACCACCGAGAACAAACTAGGAGACTGACCATCAATACTTTGGGGCCTATAGCTCGATAATTAAAACCAAGCAACAAGCAACAAGCAACAAGCAACAAGCAACAATACATGACACACTTTTATCGCCCCTAATTCCAATTTCGCAGAATCTATATCCACGCTGGGTCAACAGAGCCTAGAT
>CAYQJZ010000064.1:1234-6373 GCA_964417995.1 uncultured Bifidobacterium sp. | reverse complement strand
GAGAAGATCGAACAGCGCATTGCAGAGCTGGTGAGAAACTTTGCCAGTGCGCCCAATGAAGTGGTAACAAGTGGCGTATGTGACCAGGTTCTGCAATCTGTTACTGATCAGGCTCTCACCTCTAGCGAGGGAGGCAAACGTCTGCGCGCGTTGCTCACAATAGATGCGTACCACGCCCTGGGCGGGCATGATGAAGCAATTGTTGATCTCGCCTGCGCAATTGAGGTATTTCAAACTGGTGCGCTGGTACATGATGACATTATTGATGATTCAGATCTGCGCCGTGGAAAACCATCCGCTCACAAGGCTTTAGGTATGCAGTCGTCAAACGCATCTCTGGGCGTGGGCTTAGGCATTATGCTCGGTGATTTACTTGCCACAGCAAGCGTGGATATCGCAACCTGTGCAGCCCGTCAGTTAGGGTGTTCTGACACGGCTATCAGTGCGTTCCTGACTATGCACCGAGAAGTGGAAACCGGGCAGGTGCTTGATTTGGCCGCTGCTTTATGCCCGCTTGATAATCCAGAACAGCTTGCTGACACGGCTTTGACTGTATACCGCTGGAAAACTGCCAGTTATACCACTATTGCACCATTGGAATTGGCGTTGCTCGCCGCTGGCATGGATGCTCGTCAGGCGCGCTCTCACGCCGTGGCGGTGGGCGAACCACTCGGCTTGGCTTTTCAACTTGCTGACGATTTGTTGGATGTGGTGGGGTCAAGCAGCAACACTGGTAAACCGGTTGGCGGAGATATTCGCGAAGGTAAACGTACAGTATTACTTGCTGATGCGCTTACACAAGCATCTGACAGTGATAACAGGCAGTTGGCTAGTATCTTCGCTGCTTCTGAACGTAGCGAAGAGCAAGTGTCTCGCACTATTGAACTGTTCGAATCCACCGGAGCAATCGCTCAGTCACGCAAACGTATCACTGCTTTGTGGACTCGTAGTCAAGCAGCCATTGCCGATATGGAGTTACGTGACAGCGAAAGCGAACTGCTAACTACTGCTTGTGCTCGTTTTATTCCGATGATGCGTTGACGTCAACAGTTATTGTGCAGCATGTAGACTTGTTCTTGACCAAACGTTTGTTATCTCAAGGAATTGCGCAACACTGCCATGACAGAAGCCGAAAATGCCCCGGTAGGGCTTGTGATCGAGGGACGATACCGCGTCGTCCATAAAATCGCTGAGGGCGGCATGGCCACAGTGTATCAAGCGGTTGACGAGCGTCTTGACCGCACGGTTGCTATCAAAATCATGCATACTCAACTGGCGCAGGGCCCTCATCGCGACCAGTTTGTTGAAAGATTCCGCCGAGAAGCCAAGTCTGCAGCAGCTATCGCCAATCCTCATATTGTGCAGGTGTATGACACCGGTGAATATCAGGGTCTTGATTTTCTGGTAATGGAGTATGTTCACGGTGTAAATCTGCGCCATGAGATGAACGTGCAACATACATTCAGTGTTCGTGAGACGCTCCGTATTGTTTCTGAAACGTTAGATGGCTTGTCTGCAGCACATCGTCTTGGTGTTGTTCACCGTGATATTAAGCCAGAAAATATTCTGCTCAATGACCGTGGTCATGTGCAAATTACCGATTTTGGCTTGGCAAAAGCTGCTTCACAGGCTACATTGTCGTCAACCGGTATGCTACTGGGCACCGCCGCCTACCTGGCGCCGGAGATGATTGAGAACAATCAGGCCACTGCACAAGGTGACTTGTATTCAGTAGGTATCACCGCGTGGGAGATGCTGGCAGGTGAGGTTCCCTTCCGCTCCGATAATCCAGTAACGCTGGTGTTCAAGCATGTACATGAAGATGTGCCGTCACTGCTTGATGTTTGCCCCGGTATTGATCCGCAGATCGCTCAGTTTATTGCTCATCTGACCGCTCGCGCAGTTGACGCGCGTCCAACAGATGCTACCGAAGCATTGCGAGAACTACGCAAAATCAGTGCAAACTTGTCTATTCCAGCGTGGCAATACCGCCGTCAAGACGATGTCAATACGACAGAAGGCTCTGAACAGTCACCAACAGGCATAAAAACTGGACTTGCTGCCGGAACAGCATTAGCCGCAGAAGCTGTTCGTCAAGTGCAGGCCACTCCCCCTGCCCCACCAGAACATACCGCGGACAACACCGATGATGATTCTTACACCAACGGTGCAGATTCTGCAGAGGGCACGGTATTGATTGACCCATTGACGACACAGGTGATACCGTCTGCGCCGTCTTCTGGCAGTACTGATACGCGGATTATGCCTACCGCCGATGACACGTCAGATTTCACGCAGGTAATCGGACTGCAAGACTCTTCTGATACTGATTCTGCAGCTGATTCCGCTTTCGACTCTGATTCTAAGTCAGCACTGGACACGCAGAACGGGCAAACAGATTCTTCTAAGCCTCGTAAAAAGTCAAAAAAACCATGGATTATTGCGGCGATTATTATTCTTCTGTTAGCCGCAGCTGGCGGTGGTGCAGCATGGTGGTATTACCTTGGCCCGGGCAGTTATTGGACGATGCCTCAGCCTAACGACATCACGTGCTCTGAAGACGAAACATGCCCAATCACCAACGCTGATTGGAGTGATTACGAAAGCACGCTGATTGTGGCAGGCATTCCTTATACCGTTAATGAGGAATACAGCGACACTGTTGATGAGGGTGACATTATCAGTACTGACCCAGAAAACGTGGGCGATCGTGTAAGCAAACGCAGTAACGATTCTGTCACTATTACGGTGTCGTTGGGTGTTGAACAAGCCACTATTCCTGACGATATTCTCGACCCAACCAGCGAGAACGGACAGGATCCGTTGACGGCATTAGCCGATGCCGGATTCGATAATGTTGTACACGACTCAGATAACGACGAATACTCGTTAACCGTCCCTGAGGGCGCTGCCTTAACGATTAGCTCTGATCCAGGAACAACGGTAGACCACAATACTGAGATAACAGTGACACTGTCACTAGGCCCAATGCCGGTGAGTATGCCCAATGTGATTGGCCTGTCCCAGAGTGAGGCAAAGTCTGAGCTGGAAGATTTGAACCTCACAGTCAAAGTTTCTGAATCGTATAGTGATTCTGTTTCCAAAGGCAATGTTATTTCTGCATCGTCTGACGCTGGCGACGAACTACACTGGGGAGATACGGTCACCATTGTGGTATCTCTTGGCCCTGAAACAGCAATAATTCCTTCTGATCTAGTCGGTCAGCAAGAAGAGGACGTCATTTCTGAACTCGAAAATCTGGGCTTTGAGGTAGAGGTTGAGTATATTCTCGGGGGGTTGTTCGGTACTGTGCGTGACGTACAGTATGACGGCACGTCAGTAAGCGATGGAGCCACTGTGCGTTTACGCGATACCGATGGCAACCCTACGGTGATTACTCTTACCGTAGTGTAAAAACTGGAGCTATAAGTCCGCTTCTCGTGTTGGTACGTGATTCAAGTCAGTTCTTCGTTATCTACAACGTTTCTTGTGTTTCTTACGTTTCTCGTATCTACACGTTCCTGACAATTGAACTGGAGTTGTTAACCCATAACCTATGACCCATAACCCATAGTAGTTTGCAACATACAGGAAAGTGTGCAGAAGTAAGAGGGGTGATACATCCCTCAATGTGTAAAGCATCTACACTCACACTCGTACTTCTACACACCCTGCGCACAGCAATACCCAAAAGTGTTCTCACATAAAACCCACTATTGAGCGTGAATAACCGTTGTTTCTACTTAACCCTCTATTTACCGAAGGGGGCACCCCATTACTTGTTGCCTGTAGCGGTATCTTCTTGTTCTTTTAGTCGCTGCTTAACAACCTGCGCGTATTCATCAACGTATTCCTGACCACTCATCGCACCAATAGCTTGAGTGACTTGGTCAGTAAGAGACCTTAAATCGTCATGAGTAATCTCGTCTGGACTCTTGCGTTCCACAGGAATCGGTTTGCCATACAGCACCTGCGTTTTACCCTTTTGAGGAATTACCGTGCCGACAGGCTGCAACTCATCAGAACCAATAATCGCCACAGGAATAATTGAACATCCAGTTTCTAACGCCAATTTAGCAACACCAGTATGGCCTTTATACAATCGACCGTCCGGACTACGCGTGCCTTCAATATGAATACCAAACAGATGACCGTCTTCAATAATCTCTCGAGCATGATTCAACGCACCCAGCGACTTAGAACCACCAGAACGGTCAACAGGAAACACACCAACTGAGGTAAACCACCATTTTTTGAATTTCCCCTTAAAGCCTTCGCCCTCAAAATACTCAGCTTTGCCCATAAAGTGAATCATGCGCGGACAAGTAATTGGCAACAATGCATCGTCAATAACTGCCAAATGATTTGCTGCAACAATGGCACCGCCATGCTTGGGAACGTTTTCCAGCCCCTTAACAGTTGGTCCGAGACGTCGACGCGCGATCCATCCGAAACCTTTGACGAAGAACCAGTACAGCATGCGGAATTCCTCCTTGCGCGCGCTGCTTGGCGTCACGCTTGGTTAGAGTGGTGGCTATGACTGAGAACAACAATAGCAACGCCGAGGACGAGCAGCCAAACACCCCGCCGGATTTTACAAACCAAAATGCTACTGCGAACGAAATGCCTCATAACAGCAATGATTTTGATGCCGATTGGAATGCGTTCGCCGCTGCACATGCGAATGATTTAAGCGATGTAGAACGTTCACGTAGTGCTAAGCGCTTTAAAAAGCAGGCGCAGAAAAAAGAAAAAGAAGCGTTGCTATCTGTGAATGATCTCGATGCCAGTGCTTTTACCAACGTCGGTCATGGACCAAGAGATTTTACCGGCTCTAGCTGGCTAGATACTGACGAAGTGATGGATCGTTATGGCGACACGTTCACAGCGCCGAATCCGGATGTTGGACCGGTCAAAAAATCCAAACTCGTGTTTTGGATTCTGCTTATTGTTGGCGTAGTTGGCTTGATTTTCTCAGTATTTTTCCCGTCTGCAGCCAGTATTCTTGGCACGGTTTTCGGTGTATGTACGCTTATTGGTGCTGCCGGTCTTATTGTTCAGCACAAAGGACATACCGAAACGCGTCATGACATTTTTGACGATGGCGCACGCGTATAACCGTGCCTCTTCCAGTTTTTC
>CAYQJZ010000064.1:0-1134 GCA_964417995.1 uncultured Bifidobacterium sp. | reverse complement strand
AGCCATTGTTTCAGCAACGCTGCGGCACGCCCATCGTCCACAGCGGCCTCAGCCATGGCATACGCTTCTTTGAACCGCTGCACTAGTGAAGCATTCGGTTCATCAAGCAGGTTACTGTCAGCCACAATCGCAGATGCCGCATTTAGTAATGCGGTGGTGCGGAATGGTACATCCTTGCCTTTAAGGAAATCAACCATGGCCTGTGCATTGTATGACGGCTCACCACCACGCAGGTTCTCAACTGATACCGGATCAAGCCCCAAGTCCGTAACTGGGTTGAATTCGGTTTCGGTCACGTTGCTGTCACGAATTTCCCATACGCTGACCGGGCCGGTTGGTGCCAACTCGTCCAGACCTTCGTGCGAGGTGTACACCATGCCAGACTGCCCACGTGACGCGTACACCTGCGCCATAATTGGGCTGACTGCACGATTAGCGCATCCAATAGCCACGTGGTCAGGGTTCGCCGGGTTAGTCAGCGGACCGAGAACATTAAAGACGCATGGCACGCCGATTGCTGACCTCACCGGGCCAACAAATCTCATTGCCGGATGGAAGACTTTAGCAAAAGCAAAAGTGATACCGACTTCGTCGCCGATCTCGGCTACTTTCTGCGGCGTGAGTTCCAACGGCAAGCCCAGAGCTTCTAAACAGTCTGCAGCACCGCATTTCGATGAGGCTGCGCGATTACCGTGTTTGACAATGGTGACACCTGCAGCGGCGGCAACAACAGAACCCATTGTTGACAGGTTCACTGTAGCTGCACCATCACCGCCGGTACCAACCATGTCGGTTGTCTCCCCCTGAACATGGAGAGGAACAGCATGTGCGACCATAGCTTCTGCCGCTCCGGCAACTTCGTCAGCAGTCAGTCCCAGTTGCTGCTGGGTGGCGAGGACAGCACCTACAGCAGCCGGATTGGCGTTGCCACGCATTAAATCATCTACAAACCATCGAGATTCCTCCGCGCTCAGGTGGTTTCCATCAACCAGCTTGGTGAGAATCGACTTCCATGTGATCTCCGCCATAATGCCTCCTGTTAAGCACGGTGAATCAGTATTGACTGACGCGGTTCATTGTAATCATGCGTCAGCAGTGCACCGCTGTCTGTTCCATATCACGGGCGTCTAAGGA
>CAYQJZ010000063.1:4425-6710 GCA_964417995.1 uncultured Bifidobacterium sp. | reverse complement strand
CGCTACCCAGAGCAGATGATGGCCGCTTCATGGTCGCAGTTAACAGCTCGAGATGCCTCAGCTGATGGAGGAATGCGCACTATCGATATCACTAATCCGCTTGCTTTTGGCAAAAAAGATTGCCAGGAAGTTGTAGACCATACCTCTGATGTGGTGGAACTGTTCAGCGCGTTGCAAAACCACATCGCTGGTAACAGGTAGAATCAGTGGCGTTACCTCATCTTGTAATCATTGATTAATCACTGCACATATGACAGATGTGCGCCGCAACGACATCGGCGCTGGATGGAATGGAATAACAATGGAATTGCAGCAGCTAGCACTTCAAACCGCGCGTATTACGCAGGATGCGGGGCGGCATGTGCTGAGCGAACAAACGGCGCCTCGCAAACTTCAGCGATTGAGAGTCCCCACCGAATCAACGCAGTTCGATCTTGACGTAAACGACAAACTGGTTCAGTTTATGCGCAATGAACTCGTTCAGCTTGAACCATTCAACGGTTTTTGGCACGACCGTCCAGAACAGTGCCATCCTGGCGAACGTTACTGGTGTGTTGGACATATTGACGGTGCTATTAACTTTATTCGTAACATGCCCGAGTGGTGTGTAACGATTTCTCTATTTGAATTTAACGACGAGTGTTCAGCACAACCAATACTTGGTGTTGTACACGCTCCTGCATTAGATACTACGTATATTGCTGCGCGTGGAAAGGGAGCAATCCGCGTACGCAAAACACCTATTGGCGACAAACGCGAGAAAATCATGCCTTCTACTACGGCATCACTAAACAGTTCCGTTATCAGCTTTGGTATGTCGTATGTGTCAGAGGAGTCAAAGCATGCGTTGCGTGTTGTATCGCAACTTGCTGGACGGCCTGCCGATATTAAACGTGTTGGTCCAGTATCGCTGGATTTATGCAAGGTTGCTGATGGCACGTACGATGCCTACTTTGAACCCCACTTGCATACGTGGGATATTCCCGCCGTATCAGCGGGCGCTGTACTGCTATGGGAGGCTCAAGGTCGATTGCGCCAATGGAACGGTGACCGTATTCATTGGCGCAGTGAGAACGATATTGTGGCGTCTAATGGCATCATTATCGACGAACTACGACCATATCTCACGGTGTGAATCGCTGACACGCCTACCAACCGACACTCTTACTGAGCTGAAAACACAACAGGGAATAACAGCACTTAAACATCATCACAGAAAAACTAAGGAACGGGTATGCCACAGGAATTTGCGCAAGCACAGTCAGAATCATCACAACAACACAACGATGACGAACAGATTGTTACACCAACGGGCAGTGAGGAGTGCATCGACATACTTGATGCCGTGTTAAACGACATCGAAACCACGCTAGAAACCAACGCGCAGGAGTATGTCAACAGCTTTGTTCAAAAAGGTGGCGAGTGATGCCTCAGCTGCGCGACAGCGGCAATCATCCAGTTTGTCATTCGCCAAACTCCAGCAATTCAGATGGCGCCTCTGGCACACCGAGAGATACCGAAACATCGGGAACATCTGACTCGTTGAACAGCGAACGCAGCGACAATGCTGAACTGTTAACATTTGATCGCATCTTTGGCATCGAAACCGAATACGGTGTCAGCGTTACTGGCACAGATAGAGTATGCGATGCCGGCCAGGTGGCAATGGCAATGTTCCAACCTGTTGTTTCGCGTGCACGTTCGACCAACACATATTTGGAGAATGGGTCACGGCTATATCTCGACGTCGGCTCCCACCCGGAATATGCCACTGCCGAAGCGCGTGACCCGCACGATGCGCTAATACAGGATCTCGCAGGCGAACAGCTGATGCAACGTCTCGCCTTACATGCACAAGAACAATTGCGCCGCACCCACGGTCCTAAAGCCACCATTCACGTGTATAAAAACAACGCCGACTCAGCCGGGCACTCATTCGGATGCCACGAGAACTACCTGGTGCGCCGTTTTGTGCCACTCAAAGCCATCGAAAATGAACTGCTACCGTTCCTTATTACCCGGCAACTGTTCACCGGCGCTGGCCGTCTCACTCCTGATGGTTTCCGTATCACACAGCGTGCCGACTTTTTGGATGAAGCAGTATCGTCGGCAACAACGCGCGCTCGCCCGATGGTTAATACGCGTGACGAACCACATGCTGACCCGGATTCGTACCGTCGATTACATGTGATTATTGGTGATTCCAACCGTTCCCAGTTCGCTACCCTGATGAAACTGGCCACCACGCATCTCGTGTTATGTGTGATTGAACAGGCATATCGGTG
>CAYQJZ010000063.1:0-4325 GCA_964417995.1 uncultured Bifidobacterium sp. | reverse complement strand
TGGAACAAATCGATATGGATTACCATGACGTAGCCAATGGCACTGTGTATGAGTCTCTGGTACGTCGCGGAGCAATGACATGCGAAGTAGATAATTCAACAGCAGCACATGCTTTGCAGCAGCCGCCTGAGAATACGCGAGCAGTACTGCGTGGCCAATTCGTTCATGCGGCAGAAGCAGCGGGAGTACGGTATTCTTGCGATTGGACACACGTGGCTATCAGTACCCCTACGCATCGTGAAGCAACACTGCTAGATCCCTTTAATTCCACCCCTAATAAAGAGTTCACAGAACTGATGAACACTTTGCACATGTGATGGGATGCGAACGAAAAAGTTGAGCCGTCGGTGATTTGGATTGGAACTCTGAGGGTATGCGGGTTGAGAAGAAGAGGATTGCATTACGTTTGTATGAGTGGTGTGGTTCTGAGACCCGCACAGTTCGTAGGTTGAGCTGATCGGTTCTGGTACATATCTGTCGGTTTTGACACATATACCCCGGAACGTTGTTGTCAAACATTCCGGGGTATATCCGAGAAAGCAGGAGGAAGAAGAATAAGTATGCAAGAGAGAAGTGACTACTCTCCATTGATTATGCGGCAGTAATCAGGCACACCGCCGTCAGGGTATTGCGGCCATGCGCCTTCCTGCGTGCAGACGAATGCCGAAGTGTTTACAGCGGCACGATGTGCTTCAGCTAATGTTGCACCGGTAAGGATTTTGCCTGTAAACGTGCCGGAGAACGAATCACCTGCACCTACAGTGTCAGCAACCTCAACACGTGGCGTACGAATTGTGGAACTGTCGCCAGTTGCTGACATCACTGTACTGAACGATGAGCCGCCAGTCAGAATAATGTAGTTCAGTTTGTAAGTGTCAATAAGCCAACGGCACGCTTCGTTATCAGAGCCTTCTGGAATGCCAAGCATATCGCGCATAAGAACAAGCTCTTCGTCATTGATTTTGAACACGGTAGCGAGGGTGAGAAGCTCTTCAATAAGGTCTTTGGAATAATCGTCGCCACGCAGGTTGATATCAAAAAACTTCATGGCGTTTGGCTTAGCATTCCCCAGTAGCTCAATAATTGTGTCATGTGATTCGGGGGAGCGCAGGCCTAAAGTACCAAAGCAAATCGCGTCAGCCTTGCTAATTGTGTCGATAAGCTCGTGTGTGCAATGCAAATGATCCCATGCCACATTTTTTACAATGGTGTATTCAGGAATACCATTAGTAAGTTCAACTTCAACAGTGCTTGTCGGCCAATCATTGCGCTGCACCATCGAATTGATACCCGCGTTTGATACCGCCTCAAGCAGTTCATCGCCGAGTGTGTCTTCACCAACTGCACTAACAGCGATACCTTCGGCACCGTTCATAGAAGCGTGGTAGATGAAATTGACGGGTGCGCCGCCGGCACGTTTACCCGTGGGCAACATATCCCACAGCAGCTCTCCTAAAGACACAACGATGGGCTTAGACATAAGGATTCCTTCCGTGATATAGGGCTTGTATTTTTTTGATCAAGTAAGTGGGTTCTGGCTGTTCACCAGTTGGTGGTGTTACTGCTTTGGTGACATTACTGCTGTGTAAGTGAGGGCGTTTGTCTGGTAATGTGCCATTCAAGTGGCTGTGTTTTTACGAGACATCGAAGAACAATGAAGGGTGTTCTAAGAATTGAGTAATTGCCACGGCAGCAGCTCCACTCACAGCTGCATCAGCGGGTAATGTTGACAGACTGATTGTTGTTGCGCGGTAAATCTCAGGATTGACATGCTGCTCGACAATTTTCTGCACACGGTCAAGCAGCGGCTGGCCGGCAGTAGAAAGAATGTCGCCAATGATAATGCGTTCAGGGTTAACCATATTGCAGATAGTTACGCAGCCAAAACCGATATACCGTGCGACGTCATCAAAAAGGGCCTGAGCCTGGTCGTTGCCATCTTGACAAGCATGAAACAAAGCGTTACATGCATCTCGGTGAGTCATCGTACCGCTGCCGGGAACAATACCCTCTTCATCAAGACGTTGATGAAGAGTAACTGCTGAACAGTAGCGTTCCAGACACCCCACATTGCCGCACTCACAAGGCAGGCCGTTAATGTCGATGCTGACATGGCCAAGTTCGGTGGCTGTGCCAAGGGCGCCATTGATGAGCCTGCCATGGTCGATAACGCCGAGGCCAACACCTTCGCCGAGCAAATAGTAAGCGAGATTATTGCATGTGCCATCGGTAGAAAATAAGTGCTGGGCGAGCGCTCCTGCACGAGCGTCCTGCTCAACGAATACGGGTACGCGGAAGGCATGAGCGAATTCATCAAGGAAGTTGACATCACGCCACCCCTGCATTGATGACACAACGGTAGTGTGGCCGACATCTCGCAAGTATGGCCCGGGGACTGCCATGCCAATAGCTACAATGCTTGGATCGTTATCCAGCAGGGTAGTGATGGTGCTGTGGATAGTGCTGATAGTAGTGGGGATGGTGTCGGCATTAACAGTGGGTAGATCTTCGATAGATAATGCGGTGCCAGCGAGATCAAAAACACCTATTTCTACAAGACTTCGGGCGAACTTTACTCCGGTGACATGAAATTGTGAACAATTAAGACGCAAGCCAATTGACCGGCGATTCAGACGGCCTTCAATGCCGCCAACCTCTTCGATAACACCAGCATCCAGCAGTCGTGCAGTGATTTTGGTGATGGCGGCTGGGGTCAGTTCGAGCGCTTGTGCGATTCGCGCACGCGAACTAACTCCGTTGTAGTAGAGATAGTTGAGGATGCGAGAACGGTTGGATTCTGACACGGAGGCCTGTGAAGCGGCTCTGCTGTTACCGGTCATCGAAACCTCCTTTGGTTGGTGATTAATAACGGTTGTCGTCAGTTGACAACGCGATCTATAAACGATGTTTAAAGATTAACTACGTTAAATAAAGAAGTCAACAATATATAGTGCAGTGTGTCGAACCGGTTTTTATAGGGAAGTCTGCATCGTGCAAGTGGCTTGTTGTATTCCTGAAGAATGCGGTCAGTCGCATATTTTCGTCGTGTTGTATGGGCGTGTACCGTCAACGAATGGTAATCTGCCTAATACCGCCTGGAGCGTATAAGCGATGGTGTCTGCGTGTCAGGCGGAGGATGGATGAACCCCTTTAGCAAGGCGTAGAGAGGATTGCCATGAGCAACAGGCAATATGTCGGCATTGATATTGGCGGCACAAAGATCGAAGCAGTACTGGTAGACAACGACGGTACCGTGCTGAACACCGGTCGTATTCCTGCTCGCCCCGGTGCGCAAAATGTGCTTGATGATGTCATTTCTATCACTCGTCAGATGGGTGGTGATCCGGTAAGCGTGGGTGTGGGCTTACCTGGTCAAGTCGACAGTGTTAATGGCGTAGTGCGCGACATTGTCAATCTTGATATCGTCACGCTCGAACTCGGCAAAGAAGCCGGAGAAGCGCTGGGTATTCCTGTACAAGTGGAGAATGACGTCAATGCTGCAGCGCTCGGTGCAGTAGCACTTATTGATGATGAAGTAAAGCCGGAAGACACAGTTGTTTTCCTCAATTTCGGTACCGGTTTAGCTGCTGGTGTGGTCAGAGATGGCGTGGTTGAACGCGGTTGTAGTGGTGCTTACGGTGAGATCGGGCATATTCCGGTTGATCCCAACAAATACCTCTGTAACTGTGGTCAGCGCGGATGTCTGGAAACTGTTACCTCTGGTGGTTCGGTAGCCAAACTGTGGCCGAAAGGTGAACCACCGCTGCCGGATCTGATTGCTAAGGCCAAAGCTGGTCAGGAAAGTGCGGTAGAGGTTTTCACTATTGTGCAACATGGTTTGGCAGACACGGTTCAGGTTGTTGCTCAGGCGTACGATCCTACGTTAATTGTGCTTGGTGGCGGTATGGCTAAAACCGGTCAACCACTTCTTGACATGATTGTTGAAGAGCTGAAACGTCGCGAAGCTATCAGTCACTTCTTAACTTCGTTGCATCTGCCGGAACGTCTACGTTTAGCGCCTGTTGAACAACCTATTGGTGCTATTGGTGCAGCACTTGCAGCACCGCGTGACTGACATCTGACGATTCGGGTCGTATGCAGCGTGGCATACGACCCGAAGTTTTTGTTTGTTGGTTCTGTTTGACCCATCGTGGACACAAATTTTTATGTAAGAGGTTGGATGGCAACGGATAATTAGAGCCAAGTGACACGTGACAATACATGACACACTGTTATCGCCCTAATTCCAATTTCGCAGAGTTTATATCCACGCTGGGTTAAACAGAGCCTATTTGTCCAGTTGTTATGGCTGCAACGTTGCACTA
>CAYQJZ010000062.1:0-6889 GCA_964417995.1 uncultured Bifidobacterium sp. | reverse complement strand
ACATACTCGCTTCGGCTAATATGATAACGTTCAGCTGCTGCCACGACCTGATCAAATTGACTCCGAGGTAATTTAACAGTCAGCGTCACCATGTCTTCATCGTGTTTTTGCAACATGTGTAACCCGTAATAAACCAGGCCGACGATCCCGTCATCTTGAGTCTCGTCTTCAAGACGTTTCACGTCCTGTTCGATCTGTTCCTCGGTTAGATCAAACATTTCTAACAATTCTTTATCGTTCATCAAGTCACCTCTTTAACCGGTCGATTTCTTTCATAATTTTCTTGGTTGGAGGAGTCATCGCATGACAGATGCGTACTCGATCACGGAGCTGCTTAAAACAAGCTCTATATTCCGTCCGCACCCATCAAGACCGATACACACCCATGTGTTATTGTCCCTTCGCGCGTCGAGCATAATACTATGAAAAGCGGTTATGACATCATCGACTGTTATCTCTGGGCGTCTTTCATGGATACGTGGAAACACGTAAATCTCCAATTTTTAACCGCCTTCACTAATACCACCCCACGTCATATCAGAGTCCTACCATAGTATTACCGAAGTAATACACTGGTGTTTGATTGTGATAGAGGCCGATGCGCGGTAACGTCGAGATACTGACCTGACAGCCAAAATAAATTCCAATTACACTTCGAAAAGCCATTTAGCGTGGCAATAAGTGATCTTAATTCCACGCATCACGCGTTCTACAGAGCAGTGTCATGGCCACGGCTTTCTGGTGTCACCTAGTAGAGGGTGTACTCCGCGGTGATTACTTGTGTGAGTGATGATGGCCGCGCAGTGTAGGGCCGTGTGTTGACTGATCATGGGAAGGATGTGTTGGTCTGCTCCGCACACGCGGAGATGATCTGTACTCTGTCGAACCGTAATGCGGGAGGTTTGTCTCAAGCAAAGCAAATCCGTCACGCCATCACCTCGATGCTCGACGACTGGACACACGATACAACAACGCATACCGGCAAACCGGGCACAATACACCCCCTACCCAATCAGCGGCGAGCTGAGCAGAAACAGCACTGAGACAGCGACATCTCAGCGATGACTGTCCGCTGGACTAACAATGAAATAGCGATGCAATACCGATGAATTAGAAGGGACGTGAATTAGAAAGGAAGCAAATTAGATGAATTTGTGTACACAATCCGCCCCATCCGTTCCGAAACATACGCTTCGAAACAAAGCTTGAGTGTCGAAGGCCAACATTGACGATGATACGATGCGCTGGATTGGCCGTCACCTGCCGTGGTTTCGCGCGGTTTCCTCGCAGGTTCCGTTGGTTCCAGAGCCAACTCCTGTCGCATGGCGGGGCGGAAAAACAGTTGTTCCAGCGCGGTTTCCGAGCCGTTCTCGTTGTGTTCCTGCAGCACAACCGGACGTATCCAACTGCGCCGCGATGGCGTATCACACAGCGTATGCCATCGTGTATATTCTCTGATGTACGCTGATATGCGGCGTATCGTCATCCATCCACACGCCCGTATTCATGGGCTCTCCACTGACCAGATCTGCGCAGCGTTCGAGACCGATTCCGACGGCGTGGGGATCCGCGACCGCGACTGCGGCAGGGAGCCTGTCCGCTGGGTGACCATCAGCTTCGATGGCGAAGGCAGAGGCATTGATTTCGTATTCGTGTGACTGGATGACCATACGCTGCTGATCGTTCACGCTAATTATCTGACCAAGGGGTTCCGCGACAAGATAAGGAGGAGCCGATGACCGGCAGGGATGTGTATATCGCTGAGAACGGCGTCGAGATCACCGACGACGTGGTCAACCGGTGGGCTGATGAGGTCGAGGACGGGTTCCCTAACGCCGAGGTAATCCCGTTCGAGGGGCGCGCATGGGAGGTAGACACCGAACCGCTCAAACCCCATAACGGTTCGCGTCAGCGACACCATGTGGCGTCTGATCGAGCGGGACGCCGAACGCCAACACATGAGCGTCAGTGCGTGGACCAGAGCAGCACTGACGGACCATCTCACGCGTCGGACCGACACCTGACCGGACAGCAGCGTCGATTCCCGGGGACTGTGAAAGGTTTGAGCAACAGGGACAGAGACCTGCTGACACGGTTCGGTATGACTGGGGAGCAGGTTGAACGCGACGAGATTATGGCAGAATCTGAGATTGAACCTGATGATCTTAATGGGCGCGTCTACTACAGACTACACCTCGACAATCCAGACGAAGAAATGATTGTGTGAGCGTTCGTTTACCTAAATCCACGCTGGCTAATCTCACTAACACGGTCAAGTGCGCTATCCATTAGTCGCAGCGAATATATACGACGGAGGCTTGCTCACACTAACAAACTAACAGTCGTGGATGAACACAATGCCGTCAACTCATCACCAACATTGAACAGAATTAGTCGTAAGGCATGATGAGATACTGACAATAGACCCGTTATCAGATAAATACGACAGTACATAAGAATTTTCGGGCCAATAACAAAGGGGTAGGCATGACCGTCACATTCATCGAGAGAGAGTAAGCGCTGACGCGCTTACCACGACCACCGACGGGTGGTGGTCGTAAATGGCAAGACAAGAAGTTAACACTGATCTTTGGGTAGCTCGTCAGCTTGATGAATGTGGAATCCATTACACCGCGCAAGGCAGTAACGTTAAACAGATTAGTGAAGCGTTGAAGAGTGCGTCGAAGCGTGGTACTGGTAATGTTGAGTATCCTGAGTACACCGCTGTTGTTGGTGATTTTGTTCTTGTTGTTGAGGATAAGGCTGATATAGGTAAGCACATTAGGCTGACTGATTCAGGCATTGTTGATCTCTCGAGCGATCTGACCACGTTCATGTTGACCGTGCATGTCAAACCCAGTTTTCTCGGACAGGTAACGTCGTAATCTACCGTTCCGGCTCTCATTCGCGCCTAGCTGCCTACTTGAATACGGGTCAGCGAATATGTGTGACCACGCCCAACACATCGTCTACTAAATAATGCAGTCTTGCTTCACCACCGCTATCCCACGTGCGATCTGCGCACAGTTCCATTGGAATCATCCGATATATGTCGTATTCCGCTCTCACGGCAGCAATTACGCTCTTAATTCTCCACGAGATAGGAAAACATATACTTGTTCGTTTCAAGCGCTGCCAGTTTTGAATACTTGAAACGTAATTCGCTAGTTGTCCACAACACGCAGACCAGCGCAAGTTGCGTCCACAACGTTAAGTGAGGCTGCTGTAATAATTCAATCTTTGATGCACTGGCATGTATGGACATACACACCACCGATACGGCAACTCTTGAAGAATTGGCACAGCACTTGCGCAGTGGCATCGTTAGCAATTCTCGTCAACTGGGCATGCTTGGTGAGCGTTATGCTGCTTTGTGGTTGGAGTCTCGTGGTTGGCGTGTTCTTGATCGGAATTGGCGGACTCGTTTTGGTGAGTTGGATATTGTGGCGTTTTCGCCTGATGGTGTTGTTGTTTTTGTGGAGGTTAAGACTCGGCGTTCTTTGCGTTGTGGTTTGCCGCAGGAGGCGGTGGGTTTGCGTAAGCAGGTTAGTGTGCGTCGTGTTGGTGCGCAGTGGTTGTTGGATCCGGTGCATCGTGTGGTGCGTCGTGGTGTGAGATTTGATGTGATCAGTATTGTTGTGGGGCCGTCTGGTCCGTTGTTGTGTCATATTCCGGGGGCGTTCTGATGGCTATTGGTGGTGCGTTGTCGGTGGGGTTGGTGGGTTTGAAGTCTTTTACTGTGCAGGTTCAGGCTTTTGTTTCTCCGGGTCTTCCGTGTTTTTCTATTATTGGTTTGCCGGATACTTCGTTGTCGGAGGCGCGTGAGCGTGTGCGTTCGGCGTGTCAGGCTTGTGGTTTTTCGTGGCCTGCTGTTCGTGTGACGGTTAATCTTTCTCCTGCTTCTATGCCTAAGCGTGGTTCGTCGCATGATTTGGCGATTGCTGCCAGTGTGTTGAGTGCTGCGGGAGTGATTTCTCGTGGTTGTTTGGAGCGTACGGTTGTGTTGGGTGAGCTTAATTTGGATGGTTCTGTGTTGCCTGTTACTGGTGTGTTGCCGATTGTTTTGCATGCTCGTGAGCATGGTATTGCTCGGGTTGTTGTGCCGAGTGGCAATGTGGATGAGGCGCGGTTGGTGGAGGGGCCTGATGTTGTTGGGGTGTGTCATGTTGGTGAGTTTATTGAGTTGATGGGTGGTACTGCGGATTATGTTGTTTCTGGGGGTTTGTTGTCGTATGGGGTTCACGATGGTTCTGATGTGTCGTTATCGGTTCCTGTTGTGGGTGATATGGCTGATGTTGTGGGACAAGATCATGCTAAGCGTGCTCTTGAAATTGCTGCTGTTGGAGGTCATCATGTGTTGATGGTGGGACCTGCTGGTTCTGGTAAAACTATGTTAGCTTCGCGTTTGCCGGGCATTATGGGACCGTTGGATGAGGGTGAACAGTTGGAGGTTGCTTCTATTCGTTCTCTGTGTGGTGTTTTGCCTCAGTATGGTATTAGTGACATTCCACCTTTTGAAGCGCCGCATCATACTGCGTCAACGGCTGCTCTTGTTGGTGGTGGAGCTGGGTTGGCGCAACCCGGGGCAATTACACGAGCGCATCGTGGTTTGCTTTTTATGGATGAAGCACCGGAATTTTCTGCTCGAGTTTTGCAAACGTTGCGCGAACCGTTGGAGTCTGGTTTTGTTGCTTTGTCTCGGTTCCGTGGAACCACGTATTATCCAGCGTGTTTTCAACTGGTAATGGCTGCTAATCCTTGCCCGTGTGGTCAGGCTTATGGTACTGGTGAGCGTTGTACGTGTCGTGAGCGTGACCGTGTGCGATATTTTTCGCGATTGTCTGGGCCAATTCTTGATCGAATTGATATTCAGATTGATGTGCCTGCTGTGTCGGGCTATTCCACGAGTACAAACGTGTGTGAAACGAGTCATGATATACGACAGCGCGTGGTTACAGCACGCAGTGCGGCTAAAGAACGTTTCGTACATCAAGGGTGGACGTGTAACGCGCAGGCTTCTGGCACGTGGTTGCGTGACAATACTTCGCGTAAAGCTTTGACTGTTATAGATAAGGCGCTAGCTGATCAGCGTATTAGTTTACGTGGTGCTGATCGTGCGTTGCGATTGGCGTGGACGTTAGCTGATATTAATGGACGAGTATCGCCGGGACGAGATGAAACGTTACATGGTCTTGCACTGCGTACGCGTGTTACTTAGAAGTAATCCATGTCGAGGAATGCTGTAGCAAATCCTGTTTACCGCAATGCAAATGCCTAAACAGGACAGTAGGAATCGTTACCACACAACAACAAACACCCGTTGTCACACAACAACAAACACAGTTTGCAGTAGCCATATTACTGAACGTTCCGCTTACACCTGTAATACAGGTTTTCACCACTTAAGGAAGGCAAGATGGCAGCCAGTTCAGCATCATCTAACGCCGAACATCACATTGTATACATGGCAGGAGGTTTGCCTCTTGATGAGAACACTGTGGCGCGAGCCGCGCTCACGTTTTGTATTGACAGTGCTGACGCATTAATGTATGCACTCGTTCGAGGGGCACCAGATGTGGCGCATATTCTGCACTTGTTGATCACTCTCCAGACTACCAAGAGCACAGATCGTACCGACGAGCGTAACGAGCTTGATTCTCTCTTTGCTACCGGTGTTTCACGTTGGGGGCGTTCAGTAAACGCGCAGAGTATGAAAGCTTTTCACACTGCGTTAACTCGTTGGCTGCGCCGATTGTCTTCTTTACCTGTTCACAGCATGACGGCGTTAGCTGCTGCTCTATCGAATGATGGGAGTCAATGGATTATTGCACCTCATAGTTCTTATTGGCCTCACCAGTTAGAAGACCTATCGATACGATCGGATTGGGCACCGCCTTTATGTTTATGGGGTAGAGGTAATCCGTCCGCTTTAATTAGCTGTGACTCTCCCCTAGCTATTGTTGGTTCACGCGCAGCAGACGATTATGGTCGAAACACTGCTTATAACATTGCCCGAGCAGCCGCCCAAAGTGGACACCTGGTAATTTCTGGCGGCGCTATGGGTATTGATGCGGCTGCGCATAATGGCGTATTATCTACCATCAATCACAACACCTCTACAGGTTCCACAATCGCAGTATTCGCTGGTGGGCTTAACCATATTGGACCGCAATGTAACCGTCGACTTTTTGACCGTATTGAAACAAGCAATGGTGCACTAATTAGTGAACTGTGTCCCAACACGATTCCTGAAGCGAGACGTTTTCTACTGCGCAATAGGCTGATTGCTGCACTGTCGTCGAGTGTAATTGTTGCACAAGCGCGTTGGCGTTCTGGTGCTCTTAACACAGCAAATTGGGCTGTTGAACTTGGACGTACCGTATACGCTGTACCTGGAGACATCACTATGCCCAACAATGCTGGATGCAACAAGCTGATTCACGATGGAAAAGCCATCATTATTCATACTGTCGATTGCGTCGACGACATCTGCCATCCTGCGCATCACGTCACCACAGAACATAATGTGTCAACAACACACGCTGCACCAACAGAAACAGAAAAAGCAGATGCCATGCCAGAATCTTCTGCAACACCAGCATCACCTACAGCATCACCTACGTCGTCAACCCCAACTGAACGTTGCCAGCCCAATACTGACTTAGCACACGCAACCGCGGTTTATAGCAGTGAGGATATTATTGCTGCCATTCGAACATGCTTACGTAACAATACGGTAGCGACAGTAGACAATATTTGTGCCACTCTTGCTATTCAGCACCCGCATAATCAGCCCACTGTCGACACTGTACTGACACAATTGGCCATGCTCGAATTAGAGGAGCATATCACCGTTGAATCTGGATGTTACAAAATCTCACGACGACAC
>CAYQJZ010000061.1:0-6934 GCA_964417995.1 uncultured Bifidobacterium sp. | reverse complement strand
ACTTCAGCCTTGATAAAGCCCTTCTCAAAGTCGCTGTGAATCACTCCAGCAGCTTGCGGTGCAGTCCATCCTTTATGAATTTGCCACGCACGTACTTCTTTTTCACCGGCGGTCAGGAAGGTTTGCAAGCCGAGAATATCGAAACCAACGCGGGCTAGCTGGTCGAGACCGGATTCTTCTAATCCAGCATCGTGTAGCATTTCGCGAGCATCTTCCTCATCTAATTCGGTGAGTTCGGCCTCAAATTGAGCATTCAAGAAGATAGACCGTGCAGGAGCTACCGACTGAGCAAGAGCATCAGTGAACTCCGTGTTGTTTAGTTCGTTGTCGTCAACATTGAACACGTAGATAAACGGCTTGGCAGTCAGCAAATGAAGGTCGCGAATGTCATTCTTGTCGATCTTTCCAGCGGAGGCTGCGTGATCAATGGTTTCACCGTCACTCAGAATTTGTTGAGCTTTTTTGACAGCAGCTACATATTCTGGGCTGACTTTTTTGCCTCGCAGGTCTTTTTCAAGCTTGGGCAGCGCATTTTCCACGGTTTGCAAATCAGCCAGAACAAGTTCAGTGTTGATGGTATCGATATCGTCGGCTGGGTTAACACGACCGTTTACGTGCACAATATCGTCGTCTTCAAAAGCACGCACAACCTCGCAAATGGCGTCAGCCTCACGAATATTTGCAAGGAACTGGTTGCCTAAACCTTCGCCTTCAGAGGCGCCTTTAACAATGCCGGCAATATCCACAAAGGTAACAGTGGCCGGCACAATCTTCTCAGTGTGTACCAGCTTGGCCAGTACCGGTAGTCGATCATCAGGCAGCGGCACAATTCCCGTATTCGGCTCGATAGTAGCGAACGGATAGTTTTCCGCGAGCACATTGTTACGGGTAAGAGCATTAAACAGCGTGGATTTGCCAACATTCGGCAGACCAACAATTCCAATGGTAAGAGACATGAGCTCCAGCCTACCTTCAGCCCTGCACGGCTTCAATGGCACTAATGGTGGCGCTTCGGAATCCTGCGTGTTCCAACGCAGTTACGCCCTTAATCGTAGCACCGCCCGGCGAACATACCGCATCTTTAAGCACTGCCGGCGTGGTGTTCTGAGCGAGAATCTGCGCACCGGTACCTTCAACCATTTTGGCAGCAAGACGATAGGCAGCATCACGGGTAAGCCCGTATTCCACACCAGCGTCAGCGAGCGCTTCTATGTACATTGAGGTGAAGGCTGGTGCGCAGCTGGTAATGGTTCCTGCGGCGGACATGTGGTTGGTGTCTATGGTTTGGAGCATGGCTATTGGTTCAAATAGGTGGTGGATGGTGGCGATGTCGTCGGGTTCGAGGGTGTGGTTGTTTTCCATGATGAGTATGCCGTGGCCTACTCCGATTGGTATGTTGGGTATGACGCTGATGTGTCGGCTGCCGGGGATGATTTGGTTGAGTTGTTCGTTCCATATTCCCCATGCGATGGAGACGATGATTGTGTCGTTGAGTGTGTTGGTCAGTGGTGTCATGATGTCAGCAACCGTGGGGGGTTTAACTGCTATGATTACCACGTTGGATTCGTTGATGACTTCTTCGGTTGAGGTGGCGGCTCGTGTGCCGAGTATTGTTGTTTCTCGCATGAGCATGTTGCGGTTGGTGTCGAAGACGATGATGTTGTTTGCGCTGATCACTCCCCTGTCGATAAGACCGTGCGCTATGTTTTGGCCCATGTTTCCGTATCCGATGAATCCTACGGTTACGTTTTGTAATGGCATTGCTGTTCCTTTTATGGGTTTTTCTTTTATGGGGTTTCCGGTCGTTGTCTATATTTGTCTATTTTTGTTCGTTAAAACAGGTGTTCAAGGTCGCCGCGGTTGAGGGCTTCTTGATACAAATGGCGGAATACTGTTGAACCGTGGATGCCGTCGTGTTCGAACTCGTTGGTTACCCAGTAGTGTGAGTGTCCGATGCGGCTGAGTGTGTCGAGTTGCATGCCGCTGTCAACGTACATGTCGTCGAAGTAGACTGCGGACTGTAGTGGTACTTCGTTGCGTTGTAGTTGGTCGTCGTCGTAGAGTTTGCCGAAATGTGTGTCGTTCATGAGTATGTCCATTGCTGGTTTGAATGGTCGTAATGCTGTTTGTTGTTCGTACATCCAGGGGAACATTGCTTCGCCGGTGAATAGTAGAGGGCGTTGATCTGTGTTGAATTCAGGATGGTTGTCTCGTACGCGTTGTGCAGCCCAGTGGATTGGTTCGTTTAGCTCACCGTCAGCGTAAATGAATTCTTGTAGTGGCCAATATAGGGGGTTTGACGCGGTTGCTGTCATGACTTGTGTAAGGAATTCGTCGCTTAGTGGAGAGTCGGGGTTCGTACTACCGTCACTGTGGGAGAATGCTGAGTCCATAATCCAATGGACGCGTTCAAAACTGGGTTTCATACCGAAGTCAGAACCTAATGTTTGGAATCGTTCTACGCTGAGTACTTCCCCATTGGGTAATGTCACTCCGCCGTGGGCAAGTTTGTCGGCAACAGTGGCGACGCGTTCAATGTCTTGCGGGTAACGCTCGTAATACTGCTGTGTTTTGGTAACCATACGAGGGAAGGTATGTTCGTAGACTTCGGTGGCGTTGGCAGGTACGTGCGGAATACCACCGGTGGTGAAGCTGGCGGCCAGGCCTTGTGGGAATAGGGATAGATACGTGAGAGTGAGGAATCCACCGTAGCTTTGTCCGAGTGATACCCAGCGGGCGCCGTGAAATTCAGTGAGTCGTAAGTGTTCGAAGTCACGCACAATGGAATCGGCAAGGAAATGCTTGAGATAAGCGGCTTGTGCGTGTGCTCCGGCAGGAGCGAGTTGTGTTATGGTGTGTGCGTCGATACGGTTGGATCGGCCGGTACCGCGCTGATCGGGTAATACCACGCGGAAATGACGTGTGGCTTCTTCAATCCACCCGTCACTGGAGGGGCTGAGCGGGCGTGGACCGGCACCACCTGGCCCCCCTTGCAAAAACACCAATAGGGGTAGGTCGTCATGCACGTGTTCAGGAGTGGTAATAACACGGTAGAACAGGCTTATTGACTCGCCACTAAAGCCTTCACCCGGCGTATTATCTGACCAGTCAAGTGGTACACGAATCGAATGGTCTTCGACATGTAGTCCGGGCACGTAACAGCTTGTTAGCAGCGTCATCGCATTCACCTTTCCTCGGGGTCAGGTTTCCGTGGGGTCAGGTTAATTGTAAATTGTGTTGGCAAACAACAGGAGCATTGTCTTACATGAGACGGTCTTTATTAATAGTTGCCTTATTCGCTTGTTACCTTATTCGTTATTGACTCATTTGTTATTGCATTGTGGAACAAGCGAAACGTACTGCACTCGACGACAGTGACTTAGCGCCATCACCATTTCTTGCATAACACGCGGAGCACACCCTCGGCTTATTCACGATTATTCAGAATTGATTTATTCAGGATTATTTTTATCCATGATTTGTTGTAGGTGATTGTAATGTCATCCTCGCGCAGGATAGCACTATGCTTTTGTTCACGCTAGCCTTGGCAAATATGGCAAGAACAGAGAGTGCAAGTGTAAAGCACAGGCGCAGTGTATTAGCGATAGACACTGTGGTTACTGTGCTGCTTGCTCTGCTGTTCGCTTACATCACTATTTTTACCTCGAATACACCGGGCTTGTTGGTGGATTGCAGCAGCATGATGCAAACACTGTGGTCGTGCATACTGATGATTCCTGTGGCGTGGCGCCGTACACAACCTCAGAAAGCTGCCTTGATATATGTGGGGTTGGTTGTTGTTCATCTTGTTATCGGACCAGTAACAGTGATGCCAGATTATCTCGCACTGTTGATGGTGTACTCGGTAATTGTTTATGGTGATCCGCGTCATACCAAAGCGTTTATCACGTTGGCGTTTTTGATGGCAGCAGTAGCCGCTGTTGCTATCACATGGGCAGAAGATGTTGGTCCGTTACTTGATGCTCAGGCTCGCACACGATTAGCGTCGCGTTGTCCGCAATGTTCGACGGTGTATTCGTACGGTTTGACCAGGGAATGTGCCACAACGTTACTGCAAGAATCCGCGTTTCTGGCTTGTGTTATTGCCTTGTGTTTGATGTCGACCATTGTTATTGCTTACTGGCAGCGTGCACGCCACGTCACCATTCGTATGATGCAGGAACGCAATGAGGCTATTGCAGCACGTCAGGAAGAAGAACAGCATACTGCTGCATTGGCTGAGCGGGCGCGTATTGCTCGCGATATGCATGATGTGGTAGCCCACACGTTGTCGATTATTATTGTTCAGTCTGATGGTGGGCGTTACGCTGGCGCTCATAACCCGCAAGTGGCTCGCAGCACGATGGAAACAATTCAGCGTGAATCTGAGCGTGCGTTGCATGATATGACGCGCTTGTTTGAGGTTTTTCACGACTCGTCACATGACAGTTACGACGATATTGATGCGTTAATTAATCAGGCGCGTACTGTGGCAGCGGATTGCCATATTCAACGTCATATCTACGGGCAACCTGATACGTCGCAATTGTCACCGGATGCTAGTTCGGCGTTGTATCACCTTGTTCAGGAGGCGCTTACTAATGTGCGCAAATATGCCGGCCCGCAGGTTACCGTGCGTATTTATGAACATTGGAATGATGACGGCGTAGCTATCACTGTCGTAGATAATGGGCGTGGTGCAGCAGCCGCTGATGATGGGCATCAACCTGGGTACGGTCTGCTTGGCATACGTGAACGTATGGCAGCTGTGGGCGGTAGCGTTGTCGCTGGCCCACGTAATAGCAGTAACGGCGGCGGCTTTGAGGTGCACGCCGCCCTCCCCTATAAGTTTTCTACAGCAGAACGTCATACTCCCTCATCACCATCCTCTTCTCAGCCCTCTCCTCAACCCTCGTCACAGACTTCCTCGCAGACTTCGCAGTTTTCCTCGCAACCCTCTCCTCAGCCCTCATCAGAGACCCCTTCGCAGCCCTCGTTGTTGTTCTTACCTCGCCCATGGCAGGCGAACACGATTAACAGAATTAGTAGAATCTCTGCGCGGCTACTGTCACAACCCATCGACCAGGCCACGTCAGCAGAAGGCAAGAAGTTCAACAGAATCGAACGATTGTCACAATGGTGTGAACGCCATTATGTGCTGATGGACACGATTATGGCAATATGCATCATCAAGATTTTGTCTATTGAGTTTCTACTCACCACGGATTTTTCACCAACAACCGTGCAAGTATCAGCTTCGGCTCCTTATGAGTTTGTTACGGTGATGACGGTCGCACCACTGGTTTTCCGTAGGCGTTTTCCTGAAGCAAGTGCATTGTTTATTGCCGTGTTCTGTGCTTTTCAACTCATTGTTATGTCTGTAGTACCGTTCGCTAATGTTCTGGTATTGGTTGCCGTATTTTCAATGACAGTTTATGGCAGGCCCTATGCGTGGCTACGTGCAGGTTTGGCATGTGTGATTGACTCGTGTCTTCTGGGATTATCAATGGCCGCTCAAGCGTACGGATATAGCACGTTGTATGAAGCAGTATTACAACAGTCAGTAACAGATAATTACTATGAAGTGATGTCAGCTCGTACGGCAATATTTATCGGCATTTTCTACACTGCAGTAGTACTGATAATGTGCTGTAGCACTATTGCGTTGGGTCGATGGACGCGTGCACGTGGTGCCAATGTACTGATTTTGCAAGCACGCGAAGAAGCATTGAAAGCTGAGCAAGAGCAACAGCGGATTCTTGCTGCCAATATGGAACGTAACCGCATCAGTGTCACTATCCAAGCTGAGGTGGCTGATACACTCCATGGCGTAATTAACCAAGCCGAAGCAGGGTTGCGAATGTTTGATGAATGCGCTGAACGCGGTGATGTGCCGTCAGCCGAATCGATTAGTTCCGCGTTTGAATCGATTGGCAGACAAGGGCGCGACGCATTGGCTCACATGCGTCAGCTTCTTGCCGTGTTGCGTGAAACTGGATTTAGTGATTCTTCCACTGAATCACGTGATCAGCAGATGCGTTTAACACCAGCAAAATCGTTGGAAGAGCAGTTACGCGACGTCTCATCATAGTCAGGTTATAAACAGCGTAAACGGCCTTCCCATTCTCATACCTGAGAAACAAAAGACAGAACCCGCCCACAGTTCAAATGTCGTGTGCCTTACTGTGGTGAAGGAGTAGTACCGGTACAGTGAAAACCATGAGTGATATGCAGCGCATCCGCGTGGTGATTGCCGACGACCAAGAGCTCGTCAGAGCTGGTTTTGCCATGGTGATCGGCTCTCAGGAAGATATGCACGTGGTAGGTCAGGCACGTGATGGTGCTGACGCCGTGCACATGGTTCAGAGGTTGCACCCTGATGTTGTGTTAATGGATGTGCGTATGCCTGGCATGGACGGCATCGAAGCAACGCGACGCATCGCCGCCAATATCAACCAACCTGCTGGCAGTGATCAGGTAACGCGCGTTATTATTCTCACCACTTTTGACTTGGACGAGTACGTTATGGCTGCTATCAATGCTGGCGCTTCAGGTTTTCTTTTGAAAGACACTGAACCAGAAACACTACTTACGTCGATTCGCACGGTATATCAAGGCAATGCAATTATTGCCCCGTCGGCAACTCGACGTCTCATTGAAAAAATGATGAAAGACGGTTACACCGATCCACATCCTACAACAGCATCTACTGCGAACGTTGCAACATATACTGACCCAGAACTCGATAATTTGACTGAACGCGAACGCGAAGTACTGGTGGAGATTGCCCACGGTTTAAGTAATCAGGAGATTGCTGACAAACTGTTTATCAGTCTGCCTACTGTGAAAACACATGTGGCGCATATTTTGGCAAAAATTCACGCGCGTGATCGTGTTCAAGCTGTGGTATTCGCCTACGATAATCACCTTGTGT
>CAYQJZ010000060.1:0-7225 GCA_964417995.1 uncultured Bifidobacterium sp. | reverse complement strand
AGAGCAACGATAAAGAAATACAACACGAGTTCGCAAGGTGGTAAATTCTGTTGATCTGTCGATGACGTGAATCGACAGTGAGTGATCCGGCAGCAGTAGGTCGAAGGGCAGTACCAGTGGTAGGCATTAAAGACGTAGCGGAACGTGCGGGCGTCGCCGTAAGTACAGTCTCTTACGTTATTAGCGGCAAACGTTCGGTGTCTCCTGAAACTCGATCTGCTGTATTGCACGCTATGCGCGACCTTGATTATGTCCCCAATCGTGCAGCACGGGCGTTGCGATCTCATTGGGGTGGCAGTACACATATTTTGGCACTAAGCGCTCCTGCACATGGCGACACAGACTACACGAATTGGTCAGCATTCTTTCTGTCTGTTGCTAAACGGTCTCGTCACCACGGGTACGAGGTTTTACTGCTGATGGATAACGATCAGGTTGACGATCTGACACGTCTGTCAGATTCCGGTCTGGTTGACGGTATCCTGCTTTTAGATGTTGATGCTGACGATATTCGTGTGGATGCTGCTCGCAATCTGATGGTGCCGATGGTGTCGATTGGCGTGCCCAAAGATGTGTCAAATGTGTACGCTATTGATTTGGACTTTGAACGTATAGGTAGGGATGCGGTAACAACTGCCTATCGGATGGGCCATCGTCACTTGCTTCATATTGGCGGAGTGCCTGAGGTATATGAGCGTGGTTCGAATTTTATGATTCGTCTGCGAGAGAGTATTCACAGAGCTGCACAATACTTGGGAATAACGTTGACATTTATGCCTGCCAATGGTGCGGATCTTAAATCGTCTCAGCAGCTTATCGATGAAGCATTTGAGAAAGACCCCGAGATTTCGGTTATTATCGGACAACCCAATATGGTTTATCTGAATAATATTCAAGTGGCGTTAGAACGTCGTGGTTTAACTATTCCCAACGATATTTCGATGATGGCAGTGGCTACTTTTGGTAATGCCTCGGCGTTGATGACTCCGCTGGACGAAATACCGATGCGACCATCGGCAACGTGTGCTCGTGCTGTTGACATGATGATTGAAGTATTGTCGGGCAAAACACTATCTCCTGGTGTAGTGGAGTTGCTGGAATCTAAGGTGATCCGTCGTGGTTCAATGCGCAATCTCGGCACTGCATGAGTGGAGATTTTCTACACAAACCAACGTTGTATTTCACTTCGTATTTATCTAGCGAAAAGAATCGAAATATTTCGGTATCCATTCGTTAAGTCGTTCAATTAAATGGTGATGGGGTCGATGGGGATTCCGTCATCAACAACGAGGTGATAATAAACAAGGAGAGTGTGATGGGAGTAACGCGCATAAAACACAGACTGCTCAGCGCGAGTGTAGCTGCTGCCACGTTGGTAAGCATGGCAACATTGGCAGGCTGCGGTAGTAGCGAAACCGAACAAGAAGAAAATCCAACCACTCTGGTGGTGTGGTACTACGAAGAAGACACCAGTGCGATGGGGCAGGCATGGCAGCACGCCATCGAACTATTTGAAGAGCAAACTGGTGTAACAGTTGAGTTTGAACAGCGCACATTCGATCAGATTCGCCAGAATGCCTCGCAGATTCTCAACTCTGATGAAGCACCTGACGTTATGGAATACAACAAGGGTTCAGCAACGGCCGGTTTACTATCGAGCCAAGGATTGCTGACGAACCTTAACGATTACGTTGAAGAATACGGTTGGGATGAGATCATCACCGGATCACTCGCTACCACTGGCCTCTATGATGAGCAGGGCATTATGGGTTCGGGCGATTGGTACGGTATTACCAACTACGGTGAAGATGTAATGATGTACTACAACGTCGATATGTTCGACGAATACGGCATTGAGATTCCCACCACATATGACGAGTTGATCGATGCAATGGATCAGTTCGTTGCTGCTGGCGTTACACCGTTAGCATTCGAAGCAACTGAGAATGTTGCTCAACATATGTGGTGGCAGCTTGTATTAATGAACGCTGACGATGACTTCTTAACCGCGTATGAAATGTACGACGGTGACGTGGATTGGTCTAGTGACGCGTTGGTGAACGCTACTCAGACGCTGCAAGATTGGCTTGACGCCGGATACTACACGCAAAACTGTACCGGTGTAGACGGTGATGATATGAGTGCTGAATTTATCAACGGTTCTTACCCGATCTTCTTCTCCGGTACATGGTGGTACGGCACCTTTGAAACAGAAATGACTGACACCAACTGGACCGCCGAAACATTCCCCGGCGCTGAGAGAGTTCCTGGTTCTTCCGGCAATATTTGGGTTATCCCTGAGAATTCCACTCGTAAGGATCTAGCTGCACAGTTCATCGATATCACGCTAAGTGAAGAAGTACAGAACCTGATGGGCAATGCTGGCGGTATCCCTATTGCTGCAGATTCGGATGCCATCACCGATGAACAGAACCAAGCACTGATCGAATCGTTCAACACGGTGTTGGACAATGACGGACTCGGTTATTACCCAGATTGGCCGACCTCCACACTGTACGATGAGCTCAATGCAGCACTACAGGAACTCATTAATGGCACTACCGATGTAGACGGTTGCCTCGAGATGATCGAAAACTATTACACTACCGGTGTGGAATCGGAAGGATATAAGTAAACCACGTGTCTGGCGTGCATGATGCGTTTCCCTTCGAACATGCACGTCAGTGCCAATCAACCACTCTTTGCTCCAGTTCTCACTGTTGAGAACCGTTAAACAGAGACAGGTGTGTTCTGAGCACGGCAGGTATTCGCACGTGTGTCAGTAGTCAAGCAGCAAGTACGCATTTGCATAGTTTGACAGTTGTCACAGTTGTGAACTCCTGGCCGCGCGATCAACGATGATCATTACAAAGGAACAACCATGAAACGACAAAACACAAAGAATCAGGATAACAAGGTGCAACAGCCCACCATGCGAGAAAAGGGTATGTCTCGTATTCCTGGTAACCCGTCAAACAGGTTCTGGCTGTATTTGCTACCCGGTGGCATTATGCTGCTGTGGATTATTGTGATCCCGGCAGTATGGAATATCTACTTGAGTTTTACTAGCTATCGAGGTATTAAACCCCCGGAATGGTGCGGATTAGATAACTGGATTCGACTGTTTCAAGATACTACATTCTGGACGGCCTTCCGTAACTCTATCTGGATGATTATTGCGATGGTGATTATCCCTATTTTCTTTGGCTTGATCGTGTCATCGCTAATTTTTGATGTAGTACAGAAGAAATTCGGCGCACGAACAGCATCCATACTGCGTGGCGTGTATTACTTCCCACAGTTGCTTCCTATTGCAGTGTCTTCTCTGATTCTTGGCTGGATTTTCCGCTCTGAAGATGGCGCTTTGAACTCTCTCTTGGAAAGCACTGGTTTGGATAGCTTGGCACATAACTGGCTGGGATCTCCAGATACAGCACTGATTTGCATCATGATTATCCTCGTGTGGATGCAGCTGGGTTATCCGGTGGTAATTTTCATGTCCGGTTTGCAGCGTGTTGATCCTGAATTATATGAGGCAGCCAGCATTGACGGCGCAAATTGGTGGCAACGTTTCCGTGCTGTTACCTTACCAGCTATCAAACCAGAGATCTTTGTGGTGGCGCTCACCTGCACCATTGCAGCGCTGAAAGTGTTCGGCCCTATCCAGATGCTCACCAATGGTGGCCCGGGTACCAGCACTATTGTACCGTCGTACTACTCCTACCAGCAGTTCTTCCAATCACAGCAGATTGGCTACGGTGCAGCCATCGCCACAGCGTTGACTGTGGTCATTGTCATCGTGTCGATTGTTTTCACTCATTTCCAGAACAAAATCGCGAAAGAGGACGAGGAGTAAACGATGACAAGCGCACGTACACAACCCACAGGAAAGGTCGACAAGCGCATTGCCAAAGTGCGCAAGAATCGCACTGTTGGCGACTGGGTGATTCTGATCGTTTTGATCGTCGGAGGCATTGTTATTCTTTCGCCACTGGTGGTTATGCTACTCAACGCCTTCAAAACATCCAGCGACTACTACGCCAACGGCGCGTTGTCGTGGCCAACAGAATTTAGTCTCGACGGTCTCACAGCGTTTTGGGAACGCGTGAACTTCCCACAGAAGTTGTGGAACAGTATCTGGACATCCGCTTTAGTGGCAGTATTGGCTGTTATTTTGTCGATGTTCAACGCCTATGCCATTGGTATTGGTCGTGTTAAAGGTAATCGGTGGATTATTCTGCTGATTATGCTGGCCAACATGCTGCCACAGGAGGCGCTGATCTACCCGCTGTACATCATGTTCCGTGAGATGGGTTTGTATAACAGCCGGTGGTCGATTGTAATTATCTTTACGGTTATTCAAAGCGCTTTCGGCACATATCTGCTCTCGTCTGTGTATGGTACGTTCCCGAAGGCTATTCTTGAAGCTGCCACGATCGACGGTGCAAGCCGTTGGCGCGTTTTCTGGAGTATTGTGTTCCCGATTTCTCGTCCAACGTTAAGTGTCATGATGGTGTTCTTCTTCATTTGGACGTGGAATGAATACATGATTCCCATGACGTTCTTGATTGACAGTTCTACACAAACAGTGCCGATTGCTGTGGCGTCGCTATCCGGTGAACGCATTATGGATGTGACAACGACAGCGGCTGCGTCACTGATCAGCATTATTCCTACTCTGATTTTCTACCTGATTTTCCAACGCACACTGGCACGTGGCATCACTGCTGGAGCGGTCAAATAACAATGGTGGGGTAGAACTGCATGTCCTGGTGGTGTAGGTCATATGATCAAACACCACACCACATAACCTCATCACTTCTATTAGTAAATGAACACACTGGCTGGCTAGCCAGCTGGGGTCACTGAGTCCAATTAAAGGAAATAACGATGAAATTCACCAACGGCTATTGGTTGCTTCGCGATGGCGTTGATGCATTGTATGCGCGAGAAGCCTATGAGATCGGTATTAATGAGGCTGCTGAAGAATTGGATATTCTTGCGCCGACCTCCGTAGTGCGGGGACGCTATGACACGTTAAACCTGCCCACATTTACTGTGCGTATCACCACGCCCGCTGAAGGTGTGATTCGGGTACAAGCAGATCACTGGAAAGGTGCTACACGGTATCCGGGTTTTCCTGTGAATGAGGACGTTCCTGGTGATCGTGACTACGTTACTGTGCGCGCTGACGGTGAGGGCGACGGTGAAGTTGGTGTCAACGGTGCGTCAGTTGAACTGACCAGCGGAGGTTTGACCGCTCGCGTTGTTAAAGGCAGCCCATGGAACCTCACATTTTTGGCAGACGGTACAGTACTTACAGAATCCGTTGGCAAATCTCTCGTACGATTCTTACTCAATGATCATGCTGCTGTCAGTGCTCAGCCAGTTGGCGAGTTTGGTGTGAGTCGTGACGGCAGTGCTTACGACGAATCCGACGTGTTCACTTCCATCCAATTGCATCTTGGTGTTGGTGAGCAGGTGTTCGGTTTTGGTGAACGTTTCGGCGCTTATGTGAAGAACGGGCAGAGTATCGACATTTGGAATGAAGACGGTGGAACTGCTAGCGAGCAAGGATATAAGGACATTCCGTTCTACATGACATCTCGCGGCTACGGTGTGCTGGTCAACAATCGCGGCCACGTGTCTTTTGAAGTCGGTAGTGAGAACACCGAAGCCGTACAGTTCTCAGTACCCGGTGAAAGCTTGGATTTCTATGTAATCTACGGGCCGACACCAAAAGAGATTTTGCGACGCTATACCGCTTTGGTGGGACGACCTGCTGAGGTTCCAGCATGGTCGTACGGATTATGGTTAACAACCTCGTTCACTACCAAGTATGACGAGAATACGGTGAACTCTTTTGTTGATGGTATGGCGGAACGGGATATTCCGTTAAGCGCATTCCACTACGACTGTTATTGGATGCGCGAATTCCACTGGACAGATTTTGAATGGGATAAGCGTTTCTTTGGTGATATTGAATCTACGCTTGAAAGGCTGCATAAAGATAAAGGTTTGCATATTTGCGCGTGGATTAACCCGTATATCGGTCAGCGTGGCTCCTTGTTCGATGAGGGTAAAGCCCATGGTTATCTAGTTCGCAAACCGAATGGTGAGATTTGGCAGACTGATTTCTGGCAGGCTGGCATGGCATTAGTGGATTTTACTAACCCGGCAGCTCGCGACTGGTTCAAAAATCATGTCAAAGGCTTGCTTGCTCAAGGTGTTGATGCGATCAAAACTGATTTCGGTGAGCGTATTCCACGCGATGTTATCTGGTATGACAATTCGCCACGCCTATCTATGCACAACTGGTATACACAGCTCTATAACCAAACTGTATTCGAAGCCATTGAAGAAACGTATGGCAAGGGGCGTGCCTGCTTGTTTGCTCGTTCGGCAACGGTTGGCGGTCAGATGCAGCCCGTGCATTGGGGTGGTGACTGCGAGTCAACATTCAACGGTATGGCACAGTCGCTGCGCGCTGGATTGTCACTCACGAACTCCGGCTTTGGCTTCTGGAGTCACGATATTGGTGGTTTTGAGGGAGCATACCCGGATCCGCCAGTGTACAAGCGTTGGCTAGCGTTTGGCATGCTGGGGTCGCATTCACGCCTGCATGGTTCCACCGTGTATCGCGTACCGTGGCTGTTTGATGAAGAAGATGAACGCAATGGCGTGGTGAATGCGCCCGGACAGAGTGCGGTGGAAGTGGCGCGCGAGTTTACTAAGCTCAAACTATCGCTGATGCCATACGTGTACCAGATCGGTTTACAACCTCACGCTACCGGTACGCCAGTTATGCGGTCAATGTTCTTAGAATTCCCTAACGATTTGACTGCGCGTTCGCTGGACCGTCAATACATGTTCGGCCCGTCGCTACTGGTTGCTCCCGTGTTCTCGTACTCGGGTGAGGTGACGTACTACCTGCCTGCTGGCACGTGGACCAACTGGTTTACCGGCGAGGTGGTCCATGGCGGTTACGGCCGTTGGCGTACTGAAACGCACGGATACGACACCATTCCACTATGGGTGCGTGACGGCAGTGTGCTAGTCACTCACCCGAATGCCAGTAGTGCTGAATACGAGTATGGCAAGGAGGCGCTCGTTTCGATATTCTTGGATCAGATTGATACTGCTCAAGCAGTGGTTAGTGAAGAAAACGGTGAATCGGTGGTGTTCAATGCTAATCGAACTGCTAACGGTATCGAAGTTGTCAGCT
>CAYQJZ010000059.1:0-7615 GCA_964417995.1 uncultured Bifidobacterium sp. | reverse complement strand
TTCTCCGAAGAGTAAGCAGTACCTCTTTGTGGTTGTGTAATTACTGAGCTTCAATAGCAGTCAAAGCCACGGTGTTGATGATGTCCTGTACCAGTGCGCCACGAGACAAATCATTCACCGGGCGGTTCAACCCCTGTAATACCGGGCCAACGGCCACAGCGCCAGAGGAACGCTGCACAGCCTTGTAGCCAATGTTGCCGGCGCACAAGTCAGGGAACACAAACACGTTGACATGACCGGCTACGTCGTTGCCCTTGGCTTTGGTCGCAGCAACTGTAGGAGACCAAGCTGCATCGAACTGGATGGAGCCAACAACAGGAATCTCCGGTGCTTTCTCCTTGACAATGGCGGTAGCTTCTTCAACCAGATCCACATCCGGACCTTTGCCGGAACCGAGCGTAGAGTATGAGAGCATGCCAACCTTCGGATCAAGACCGAAGGCCTTGGCAGTTTCAGCAGACTGAATAGCAATATCAGCCAACTGCTCAGCGTTCGGGTTGAGGTTAATTGCACAATCAGCGAAAACAGCCACGTGATCACGGAAGCACATCAAGAATGATCCTGAGACCAGCGACGAACCTGGTTTGGTCTTAATAACCTGCAGTGCAGGACGCACAGTATTGGCTGTAGAATTAATCGAACCGGAAACCAAACCATCGGCCTTACCGAGTACGACAAGCATTGTACCGAAATAGCTGGCATCGGTCAGCGTAGCACGTGCTTTCTCTTCGGTCATCCCCTTCTTGGCACGCAACTCGCACAGTTTGGCGATCATTGGTTCAAGCACCTGCTCGTCATCCATTGCCTGGAAGGTGGCCTTATCAAGAGAATTCAGGCCGAGTTCCTTGCCACGAGCGAGAATAGCATCCTTGTTGCCAACAATAATCAGGTTGACAATATCGCGTTCCAGCAGGTAGTCAGCTGCCTTGATAATGCGGTCTTCCTCACCCTCAGGCAACACGATTGTCTTCTTGTTTGCTTTAGCTTTACCCAGCAGACTGTACTGGAATGCGTACGGAGTCATTGGAGCTTCAAACAGAGTATCGATCGCCGCAAGAACCTCTGCTGCGGGAACGTTCGCGTCGAATGCCTGAGCAGCGGCCTCAGCGCCGGCAGCATCAGTGAATTCAACAGCGGGAACCGTCCATACAGGAACGTTACCGGCAAGAGCCTGCTTAACAGCATCGGTCTGATCGTCTGGACATGCGGTGACAAACACGCCAACAACTGTGGAACACGCCTTAGCTACGCTAGCGGTGCACGCGTCAACAGTTGCACGGATCTGTTCTGGTGTGCGATCAGCTGCACACACAGCAAGCATAACTGGACTGGCCAAATCGGCGGCAACATCAGCATTGAAAGAGAACATGTCAGGATCGGCGACAGCAGAACGATCGGTACCCACGATCACCATGGCCTCCGGCGCAATGGCTGCAACAGCTTCCTGATATGCGGCGACGATATCGGCACGAGAACCGTCTTTGTCTTCACGTGCACGGCACGGGCATACACCTGTTGCCTGATCGCGGGACTGCCCAGCAGTTGCCGCATCGAGTAGTACGTCAGTAAACGTGTCATCCTTGCATACAGCAGGACGGAACACGCCAGTTTTCTTTCCAGCAGCAAGAGCACGTACGACGCCATAAGCAACGACGTTGCGACCATTGGCCGCTTCAGGGCTGATAATGCTGACAGTTGTAAGACTCACGTTGTCTCCTTCAGATGTCACCTTTTCGGTTATATGGCCATGTGACCACGGTGTTCACACCACAAGTCATTGTAGTTCCGCTAACCGTACTGTGGTGTTACGTTGCTGGTCGTTGCCATGATATGGTCCACACCACAGCTATGGAATAAACCCCCATTGGGAAAATCCTGGGGTATTACCCCGATAAGACCTGTGGTGTATATGACGCGCAAAATCTAAACTTCACTACGCATTGAAACTTTCGCTTTGTTTCAACGAATCGTTTGTAGAATGTGGCGTCTTGCTTAAAGCAAGGCACCAAAGACGAACAATAAGGATGAGCTCAGGGACGAGCGCGGTGGATATAGAGACGGAGAATACACACAAGGATCCCAACTATTACAAACCGGTAAAAGAACACCTATCATGATGTTGACATTCGTATTGCCAACATGAACCGCAACAGTGTCGAGTCATGGTTATGTCGCAATCCCCCATCAACTCGTGCTTCCTGTAATGACTCTGCAACACCATATTTGGTCTTTTAATTAGAAAGGAACATCGGAAGTCGAGGGGTATTCCGGCATGTTTTTGCCTATAGCCCCATAAATTCGTGTCCACGATGGGTCAACAGAACCTAAACACAAACAAAAGAGGTGACCCGGGTTATCCCCGAGTCACCTCTTGTTAAGTTAACTAACCGTCAGGCTAGTGCACTATCACTCGTTATCGCCTGCAGTGGCGGCAGTAGCGGTGACAGCGCCAGCAACAGCGGTCTTGACATCGGAGTACACCCAGTCGGTGTAATCCGGATGATCGTAACCGTGGTCGACAGCGAACTGGAAAGCTTCCTGGCGGAAGGCTTCGAGCTCGTCAATCTTCTCGGCGTAAGCATCAGCGTCGATCATGCGCAGAGCTTCAGCAACGAGTTCATAGCGATCAATATCGTTAACGCGAACCATATCGAATGGCGTGGTGGTTGAACCCTGCTCCTTGTAACCGTGAACGTTGAAGTTGTCGTGGTTCGGACGGTCGTAGATCAGGCCACGCACGTCATGTGCATAGGAGTGGTAAGCGAACAGAACCGGCTTGTCTTCGGTGAACAGTTCGACGAACTCGTCATCAGACAGAGCTTCGTTGTTCTCCTTGGCGGACTGCAGCTTAACGAGATCCACAACGTTGACGATCTTGAACTTGATTCCCATAGCGTCGAGCTTGTCAGCAGCAGCCATAATCTCCTGAGTTGGTACGTCACCGGCGGCAGCAAGCACGATCTGAACATCGTTGTTGTTGTCGACGTTAGAAGCCCATGTCCACTCAGCAGCACCCTTCTCGAGTTCAGCGCGAGCTTCATCGAGAGTCAACCATGTTGCGGCCGGCTGCTTACCAGCGATAATGGCGTTGATCTGGTTTGTGGACTTGAAGCACTTCTCAGAAACAGCCAGCAGCATGTTGGAATCAACCGGGAAGTAAATGTTCACCACGTGATCGTTGTTGAATGTCTTGTTCAACAGAACAGAGGTGACACCCGGATCCTGGTGCGAGAAGCCGTTATGGTCCTGACGCCACACGTGCGAGGAGACCAACAGGTTCATCGATGCGATCGGCTTACGCCACGGAATTTCACGAACGGTAGCTTCAAGCCACTTGGCGTGCTGGTTGAGCATCGAGTCAATTACGTGCACGAAGGACTCGTAGGAGCTCCAGATGCCGTGACGGCCAGTGAGCAGGTAGCCTTCCAGGAAGCCTTCCATCTGATGCTCGGACAGTTGCTCAGTGACCTGACCGGTAACAGCCATGTGCTCGTCAGTCATCTGAGAGAGGTAGCCGGCGTCCCACTGCTTATCGGTCACCTCATAGGCGGCCTGCAGACGGTTCGATGCGGTCTCATCCGGTCCGAAGATGCGGAAGGAATCCGGGTTGAGCTTGATAATGTCGCGGGTGTAGTGACCCAGCGTACGGGTAGCTTCAAGCTGACCCCAGCCATGACCGAACTGGGAGATCTCCTTGATCTCGTAGTTCTCCAGACGCGGCAGCTTGAGATCCTCACGAATACGTCCACCGTTGGCGTTCGGGTTCTGACCGATGCGCAGCTCACCCTTCGGCATAAAGTTGGTGACTTCCGGAAGGATGGCGCCGTTGTCATCAAACAGCTCCCACGGCTTGTAGGACTCGAGCCAGCCCTTGAGCACAGCAAAGTGCTCTTGAGTGTCACGAGCAGAAGCCAATGGCACCTGATGAGAACGCCACGAACCTTCGGTCTTCTTACCGTCGATGAACTTCGGGCACGTCCAACCCTTCGGTGTACGGAAGATGATCATCGGGTAGAACGGACGGGTCATGTCATCGGTGTTGGCCGCGGCCTTGATGTCGCAGATCTCGTCGAAGACAGTCTCGAACAGTTCAGCGAAGCGACGATGGATCGACATGTGATCTTCGTCGTCGAAGCCAGCAACGAACTCGTACGGCTGATAGCCCATGCCGTGGAAGAATTCGTGCAGCTCTTCATCGGAGATACGGGCAAGAATCGTCGGGTTGGCGATCTTGTAGCCGTTGAGGTGCAGAATCGGCAGAACAATACCGTCAGTACGCGGGTTAACAAGCTTGTTGGACTGCCAGCCAGTAGCCAGCGGACCGGTCTCGGCTTCGCCGTCGCCAACGATGGCAGGAACAAACAGGCTTGGGTTGTTCATTACAGCGCCGTAAGCGTGAGACAGCGCGTAACCAAGCTCACCGCCCTCGTGGATGGAACCCGGGGTTTCCGGTGCGTAGTGAGACGGAATGCCACCCGGATAAGAGAACTGACGGAAGAACTTCTGCAGGCCGGCCTCATCATTGGTGATGTTCGGGAAGTACTCCGAGTAGGTTCCGTCAAGATAAGACTGCGAAGTACCGGCTGGACCACCATGGCCTGGGCCCATAATAATTACCGTGTTCTGCTGGTGATCAGCAATCAGTCGGTTGATGTGGCCAATGAGGAAGTTCAAGCCCGGGGTGGTGCCCCAGTGCCCCACCAGACGGTGCTTGACGTCATCGCGGGTAAACGGTTCCTTCATCAGCGGGTTGCTACGCAGATAAATCTGACCGATAGACAGATAATTCGAAGCGCGCCAGTACTTGTCAACGCCTTCGAGAGATTCCTCGGAAACCGGAGCATCAAGCTTCTTCCAAGGGGTGCCAATAACAGGACTCGTCATATGTACTCCTGTACTCCTGTACCTTCTGTACGGTGTTGTGCGATTGATATTTACATCGGCAGTGAACTGGGAATCCTTGCGAATCCGCGGTTGGTCCACTTCCAATCGCTCATGATTCTAGGGGCAGAGTGCGACTTTGTGGTGATTTTTTTGCCAGTATGTTCAAAAGTGTTTAAAAAACGTATCAAAATGTTCGTTTTTGATGATTCAATGTGAATTCAAACAAAATGAGCAAATCCATGGAAAAAGGCGGAAACTCAAGGCATAGGACACATAATGTTGTTAGTCATGCGTTCGTTTCTTCATTAAGACGGCGGCGTGTTGTTTCAGCAAATGGTGCATGTCGTAACATTGCCAAACCGGTTTGCAGCAGAGTTGATCACTGTAACAATGTCGTCTTGAACCGACACAATGGATGATGTTGCTTTCTTCTGCCCTGCAGCCGCTGTGCTACAGGCGGGAATACGTGGTAATTGTTTGGCGTTTATTATCCGCCGAACACCTTAATACTTAAGGAGTAGTTCATGGCAGCAGGGCCAGTGCTTGTCGTTGACTTCGGCGCACAATACGCACAGCTGATCGCACGTCGAGTACGTGAAGCAAATGTCTATTCAGAACTCGTTCCACATTCGATGCCGGTTGAACAGATGCTGGCAAAAGATCCGAAGGCCATTATTTTATCTGGCGGCCCTGCGTCAGTTTTTGAACCGGGAGCACCGAGAATTGATTCCAAAGTTTTCAATGCTGGAGTGCCAGTGCTGGGAATCTGCTACGGATTCCAGGTGATGGCACATGAGCTTGGAGGCACTGTTAATAAGGCTGCGCTTGGTGAATACGGCAAAACACATGCCGTTATTGACAGTGATTCTGGTCTATTCGATGGATCTCCAGAAGAACAAAGCGTGTGGATGAGTCACGGTGTTGCTGTTGAGCAAGCTCCTGAGGGGTTCGAAGTGCTTGCTCATACTGAAGGAGCACCTGTAGCGGCTATGCAAGATCCAACTCGTAAGCTCTACGGTGTGCAATGGCACCCTGAAGTAAAGCACACGCCACTTGGACAGAGTTTGATTGAGACCTTCCTACACAATTGCGCAGGTCTTGAGTCTGACTGGGATGCGTCAAGCATTATTGAAGATCAGGTAGCAAAAATCCGTGCGCAGGTCGGTAACGCACAGGTAATTTGTGGCCTGTCTGGCGGCGTAGACTCCGCTGTCGCTGCTGCGCTTGTGCACAAGGCTGTCGGTGACCAGCTTACATGTGTATTCGTTGACCATGGTTTACTGCGCAAAGGTGAGGTTGAGCAGGTTAAGCATGATTTTGTAGCAGCAACCGGCATTAGATTAATTGCTGTAGACGCTGCTGACGAGTTTCTTGAAGCACTTAAGGGCGTGTCAGAGCCGGAACGTAAGCGCAAAATCATTGGTGAAAAGTTTATCCGCACATTTGAAAAGGCACAGCGTCAAGTTATTGAGCAGGCTGGCGCCGAAGGCAAGGAAGTGAAATTCCTTGTGCAAGGTACGTTGTATCCGGATGTTGTAGAATCCGGCGGCGGCGATGGAGCAGCTAATATTAAGAGTCACCATAATGTTGGCGGCTTGCCTGAAGATCTCAAATTCGAACTTGTAGAACCGTTACGCACCCTGTTTAAAGATGAGGTGCGTGCCATCGGCACTGAACTCGGTTTGCCTGATGAGATTGTATGGCGTCAACCATTCCCCGGTCCCGGCTTAGGTATTCGTATTATTGGCGAAATTACCAAGGAACGTCTTAACGTGCTGCGTGAGGCCGATGCCATTGCACGCGAAGAACTGACTAAAGCCGGACTTGACCGTGACATCTGGCAATGCCCAGTTGTACTGCTTGCAGATGTACATTCAGTAGGCGTGCAGGGTGATGAACGTACGTATGGTTCGCCAATTGTCCTTCGACCAGTAAGTTCTGAGGATGCTATGACTGCTGACTGGTCGCGAGTTCCTTACGATGTACTTGCCACGATTTCAACGCGTATCACCAATGAGTGCCGCCAAATTAATCGTGTAGTACTCGACGTAACATCAAAGCCACCAGCAACTATCGAGTGGGAATAGCCCCAGGTCAGTTTTTCTAAAACCACCTGCAACAATTCACTGTGGTGCACAGGGCGTCATGGAGCTGTACAGCCTTGCAAGCCACTGGAAACAAAAAGGAATAACAAAACTGATATATGCCCCGGAATCCAAGTGATTCCGGGGTGTGTTTTTGCCGCTTTACCTGCGTTTTGATTCAGAACTATCAGCTCCCTGTGCCGCTCTATCGCGGATGTAATAGTAGTTGTAGATCTCGTTCTCATACATGACGATGTCCTGGTCAGAGCAGCTGTCTTCCGGCAGTCCCCTCCATAGGCAATCGCGGATGATTGTCTTCACGGTATCCCTTGTTTGGTCCTTCTCGGTTCAGCTGACCATCTCCGCAAGGCGCTCTTCGATGGCGTCGTTGAGTTCAATCGCCACATTTTTGATTGCTTTTATATCGGTCTTGGAGAGATCTTCCTTGAACAGCAGCTCGAACACAGACATCTGTTGCTCACTGGTAAAACCTTCGCGAGTATACTCCTTTTGCCTCTCATCCAGCTCCTTGGAAAGCCTCATGAGTTCGATGAAGTTTCGCTCGATAGTGGCCTTGTCCTGCTCGGCGTTATACTCGTCGATGATCTCTTCGTATCGTTTGTAGAAATCCGCACGAAGCGGGTTTT
>CAYQJZ010000058.1:6090-7681 GCA_964417995.1 uncultured Bifidobacterium sp. | reverse complement strand
CTCCCCAGCCAGATTATTGACATCAACACAAAAGATCCCGGCGCCACATGGCAACCGGGATCATCCAGGCGGGCAGAGCGAGATTCGAACTCGCGGAGGCTTTCACCTCAACGGTTTTCAAGACCGTCTCCTTCGACCGCTCGGACATCTGCCCTTATGTGCCCGTGACGGGCACGATGTTCTATATTAGCTTGTCCTGTCGATTACACCACTTCACCGCGTGGCGGCTGGTGTGTTCTCGCTAAGATCAAGCCTCCCACGTGGTCGGTTCGATAACCTCACGACCACCCATGTACGGGCGCATCGCCTGCGGGATAGTGATTGAACCGTCCGGATTCTGATGGTTCTCCAAAATGGCTACCAGCCAGCGGGTGGTGGCTAGCGTGCCATTGAGTGTAGAAACCGGTCGGGTACCACCGTCAGCCGCGCGTTCGCGAATATTCAAACGGCGAGCCTGATACTCAGTGCAGTTAGATGTTGACGTCAGCTCACGATAACGGCCCTGTGTCGGCACCCACGCCTCACAGTCGAACTTACGTGCGGCAGAAGAACCCAAGTCGCCAGCTGCTGTATCGATCACGCGATACGGTACCTCAACCTTGGCAAGCATTTCTTCTTCCATCGCCAGCAAACGCTCATGCTCCTTGTGAGAGTCCTCCTGCCGTGCGTACACGAACATTTCCACCTTGTCGAACTGATGAACGCGGATGATGCCCGTGGTGTCTTTGCCCGCAGCGCCAGCTTCGCGACGATAGCATGAACTCCAACCGCAGTAACGCAGCGGACCGTTAGACAGGTCGAGAATCTCGTCCTCATGCATACCAGCGAGTGCAACCTCAGAAGTACCGACCAAGTACTGATCGTCGGGTTCACGCAGGCGGTAGATTTCATCGGCATGTGAGTTGAGGAAGCCAGTGCCACGCATTACTTCTGGACGTACCAGCGTTGGAGTGATGGCGAGTGTGAAACCGTGTTCTTCAGCTTGATCAACAGCCATTGTCAGCATTGCGATTTGCAAACGTGCTACAGCGCCGCGCAAGAAGTAGAAGCGTGATCCGGAAACCTTGGCGCCACGGCGAGTGTCGATGCCTGCTACCGCTGTGCCCAGTGTCATGTGGTCTTTCGCCTCAAAACCTTCAGCAGCGAAATCACGTGGAGTGCCAACCTTTTTAACAACCACGTAGTCGTCTTCGCCACCTTCGGGGGCTTCTGGCTCGACGATATTCGACAACTTCCACATTGCGGTGGTGTATTCCTCAGAAGCAGCATCAGCTGCGGCTTTGTAGTCGCTCACGCGGCGGCTTAAATCTTTGGTTTGTGCAATTAACGCAGCCTTCTCATCTGCTGCAGCGGCGGCAACCTTACGGCCGATCTCTTTCTGCTGAGCACGAGCGTTCTCGTATTCTTTCAACGCGGAACGACGTGTTTCATCAGAACGCAATACTTCATCGACTAATTCGACGGATTCACCGCGCTTGCGTTGGGATTCACGCACAACGTCGGCATGGTCACGAATGAATTGGATGTCAAGCATGGCTCCCAGAGTAATGCCGCAAGCCGACAGGCTACACGGTGGCTGCGCGTAGAGGAC
>CAYQJZ010000058.1:2861-5990 GCA_964417995.1 uncultured Bifidobacterium sp. | reverse complement strand
GACAGATGCTGTTTATGTTATCGACGCGCAGAAATCGTGAGGTTTCCTGAAAAAACGACGTATTACCTCTTTGAACCTGGCAACAATGGGAATCATGCCTCGACCGTTTTTTATCACCATCATCGTTGTTGCGGTGCTTGTTGTTATTGCCGCTATTGCGTTGATGCTGCGTCATTATCGCCGTTTTCGTCTTGCTGAAGTGCTTGATCAACGTCGTGATGATGATCAGATCCATTACGCGTTTATTATCAACCCGTCTAAACCGCAGGCCGAGGAATGCCGGCGTCATATACGCCGGTTTTGTGATGAACGCGGATTGACGCAAGTTCAGTTTATTGATACGCAGCTTGATAAAAGTGGTCGTGAATGTGCGCAAGAAGCGTTGGCTAACGGTGCTGACGTGGTCGTGGCTGTTGGCGGAGATGGCACGGTGCGTACTGTGGCGAGTGCACTGTCAGGTAGTGGGCATGCGATGGGTATTATTCCCATCGGCACTGGTAATTTGTTCGCCCGCAATATGGGAATCCCTGTTGATGATGTCGAAACTGCGCTGATAGTTGCCACGTCGCACGGTTCAAAGATGGTTGATATGGGTCGTCTCACTATTCTCGACCATGATGACGAGGATCACGGGCACGCGTTCCTTATTATCGCGGGTATCGGTTTCGATGCCGATATGATTGACGATACTGACCCTGAGTTGAAGAAAAATATCAGTTGGCTCGCTTACTTTGCGGGAGCGGTCAAACATCTTTTTGCTCCGAAATATCGTGGCAGCGTGTCAATTACTAGTGCCGATGGGACAACGCATACGCGTACCAAGCTGACTTTCCGCACTCTGATGGCCGGTAATTGCGGGCAAATTCCTGGTTTTTCATTAATGCCTGAAGCTTCATATAACGATGGATTATTGGATTTTGAATTAATCGACACGTCCGGTGGTCTGATTGGATGGGCGAATCTGTTTGGTGATGTTGTACATCAGACAGTGACTGGTAAAGCTCAGCAGAGCCCGCTGTCTACCAATTCCACTATCGATCAGGTGCAGGGTGTCAGTGCTGAAGTTCGGTTGGAAAAGCCTGCTTTAGCCGAAGTTGACGGCGATATTCTCCGCGAAACGCGGCATCTGCGCTTTACTGTAGAAAAACAGGCGTTGTCTGTGCGAGTACCGAACGCTTCCAATAGCAGTCTGCAACATTTCGACAAGTAGTGTGTGACACACGTAGCCGCATTGCCACTTGTACGCAGTAATAGAACAAATCGTGACATCATGCACCATATTCTTACTGGCAGCGTGGCACAATGGGGTCATGGTAGCAAAAAATGCGGGTATGCCCGCCACCCCAGAAGATCTCATCAATGTCGACGATGTTGTTGGCAAGTACTACGACATCGTCCCTGATCCCACCATTCCGGAACAGCGTGTTTCTTTCGGCACTTCCGGACACCGTGGATCCTCTCTCAAAACCTCATTCAATGAGGCTCACATTGTCGCCATCACGCAGGCTATCGCCGAATACCGCAAATCCACTGGCGTTACCGGCCCACTGTATATCGGCCGTGACACGCATGCACTGTCTGAGCCGGCGTGGAAAACTGCTATCGAAGTACTAGTCGCCAATGGCGTTCGTGTGCGCATTGATTCGCGTGACGATTACACCCCCACCCCTGTGGTTTCTCACGCTATTCTGACGCATAACCGTGCCGCCGATGGTACGCAGCGTTTCTCTGGCGAAGACTTGGCTGACGGTATTGTGGTTACCCCGTCGCATAATCCTCCTACTGATGGCGGTTTCAAGTACGATCCGCCAACTGGTGGCCCGGCTCCGGCTGAAGCAACCAATGCGATTGCCGCTCGTGCTAATGAGCTGCTTGGTGATTATAAGAGTGTTAAGCGCGTGCCGTTTGAGCAGGCTGTTAAGTCTGATCTGGTCGAGCGTTTTGATTATCGCGATCACTATGTTTCTGACTTGGGTAACGTTATTGACTTTGATGTCATTCGTTCGTCTGGTGTGCGTCTGGGTATCGACCCGCTTGGTGGCGCGTCGGTAAACTACTGGCCGTTAATGAATGAGAAGTATGGCCTGTCGATTGACGTGGTACGCCCTGAGGTTGACCCAACGTGGCGGTTTATGACCATTGACCATGATGGCAAGATTCGTATGGATCCGAGTTCAACCTATGCTATGAAGGGTCTGGTTGATGAACTCAACGCTGGTGCGTGGGATAAATACGATCTGGTTGGTGGCACTGATCCGGATGCAGACCGTCACGGTATTGTCTGCCCGAATTGGGGCGTAATGAACCCGAACCACTACATTGCTGTCTGCGTGGAGTATCTGTTCGGTGGTAACCGTCCAGACTGGCCTGAGGGTACAGGCATTGGTAAGACACTGGTGTCGTCGTCGCTGATTGACCGTGTGGCTGATTCGATTGGAGCCAAGTTGGTTGAGGTTCCTGTTGGTTTCAAGTGGTTTGTTGACCCGTTGTTCAGCGGTGAGGTCGCCTTTGGTGGTGAGGAAAGCTCTGGCATGAGCTTCTTGCGTAAGGATGGCCGCGTGTGGACCACTGATAAGGATGGTCTGATTCCTGATCTGTTGGCCGCCGAGATTACAGCCAAGACTGGTAAGAACCCGGCACAACTGCATGTTGAGCAGGTCGAACGTTTCGGCGAAAGCTGGTATAAGCGTGTTGACACGCCGACCACGCTGGAACAGAAGCAGAAGTTTGCCAAGCTGTCTGGTGATGATGTCACCGCCACACAGCTTGCTGGCGAAGATATTGAAGCCAAACTGACTGAAGCTCCGGGCAATGGCGCAAAGATCGGAGGTCTGAAGGTTGTGACCAAGAATAATTGGTTTGCAGCCCGTCCGTCTGGCACCGAGAACATCTACAAGGTGTATGCTGAGTCCTTCGTCTCCCCCGAGGCGTTAGACAAGGTACTTGAAGAAGCCACCGACGTGGTTGACAAGGCACTGAGCGAATAATCGCAAAAGTCGCATACAGCATCAGGTAGTGCTCAAACAACTCGATAGAGCAACTTTTGGGCACTGTAACCCTGAAAACTTTAGGCATCCCTTTCATATAGCGAAGGGGATGCCTTTTTTCTTAAGCAAAGAACAGTTCAGG
>CAYQJZ010000058.1:0-2761 GCA_964417995.1 uncultured Bifidobacterium sp. | reverse complement strand
TACAACACCAGCAACAACCCTACGCAATAACAACGATTGATTTTGAGTCTGTGAGGATTCGTACAGTGGATTGCATGACAATCACGGTTTCAACGGATGGTTCAGCACTCGGTAATCCTAACGGCCCGATGGGGTGGGCGTGGGCTGATCATAACCCGGATTCTGACAATCAATCTGAACATTCACATCCCGGCGACTGTGATGCAGGTGGAGCTACTAACGGAACCAATCAGATTGGCGAATTGTGTGCTGTTCTGGAAGCTTTGCGTACACATCCAGGTAACGAACCACTGGTTATTGAAACCGATTCGCAGTATGCCATCAACTGTTCGACCACATGGGTACATGGGTGGAAGCGTAACGGGTGGAAGAATTCACAAAAGAAGCCTGTTAAGAATGCGGAACTGATTAAGGCGATTGATGCCGAGTTAAGCAAACGTCCCGGTTCGGTGCGTTTTGTGTGGGTCAAGGGCCATGCTGGCAATGCTGGCAATGAGAAAGTTGACCAACTAGCTCGCACTTACGCTTCAGATTGCCGTAGTGGCGCGTGCGAAGGTTACTTGCCTCGTGAGGGGTGGCAGTCACTGCTGTCGTCTGAGTATTCCTCAGGATTGGATATTCCATCGGATGCGCAACTCCTGCTTGACGGTGCTGTTGATGATGCTGATTATCATCGTGGTCGGAGTAATTCTTCGTCTGCTCTTGAAAACAGTAACCGTATTGGAAACGGCAATACTGTTGCTGATGACGATGATCAGGATGAGGGTTCAGGGCAAACGACTGTTATGCCTACTAGTAGAAAACCTGCTTTGGCGGCGTTAGTTGCCGAACCTGAAGGTGTTCCTGATTACCCGTTCTCTCATTCTGATAACGAGTCTTCTATCGAAACACCTAACTCTGATGCAGACAGTGACGTATCAGCAACAACCGTGTTGCCTATCGGCACCTTCGATGACGGTGAATTAAATAACGGCAATGCTGCATACGATACTGACTCGTTAGACGACATAAACATCGGCGGTAGTACAGCTGAGGATACAGCTGGTGAATCTACCACGACTGTTATTCCATGTCCACGCCTTGGTGGTATGCGACGGCCAGGAACCTCTGTGAACGAAGACAATACGACGGAGGGTGAAACAACACTTATTACCACTTCCGACACAGATGATACAGATTCTGATACAAATGCTGACACTGCAGGAGATAACGACAGTAGTGACAACAGCATTGATTCATCGACTGCTGGCGAAACAGTTGCTCTTGAAACCACACCTGACGATTCTGAAACAGCAACCATCGTCACTTCTGTTAGTGACAATCAGCACACTGACTCTGACTGCACTCCGACTCCGACCACTACAAGCACTACTCAGCCTCGTTCCAGTTCAGGATTGACAGTTTCCGGCACTGTGCGTTTCACTCCACCTCCACAATCCAGCCCAACATATGACGGTCACCCGCGTTTTATTCGCGGAACAATCACGGTGGAAGGGTATGTACAAGGCGACGGCACCATTGTGCTGGATGAAGCTCCTTTTACTGTTCATCGTGCATAAAATATCGCCGTCGTGCAATAGCGATAGTAGTCATCGCGCAACAGCCGCGTCCAATAGTAGTTGTCGTGCGATAGCAGTCACGCAATAGTAGTTGTCGCGTGATATTCAGTCGTCGCGTGGTAGCAGCTGTCACGGAATACCAGCCGTCGCGTAACAACAGAAGCGGAGCTATAGGCCAAAAAGCACAATAAAACGCACGATTGCAGCTGTATTCTCACATCAATCACACAGGATTATGCACCGGTAATCAATACCACAGCACAAACCACGCTTTACGCCAGTGACGCGCCCTTTTGCGTCCGGCAGATTCGGATACTATGGGGTACTGGAGAACCCCGGTCCGTTCGGCGTGGGGATAGCAACCATCAAAGGAGCATCAATGGATAAGGCACAGCAGGATGCACTGAAGAAGGCAGCAGGTATTGAAGCTGCCAAACTCATCAACAACGGAATGATCGTTGGTTTGGGTACTGGCTCCACTGTTCGTTTTCTTGTTGACGAGCTTGGCCGTCGTGTTCAAGAGGAGGGACTGCAGTTCACCGGAGTTACCACATCACGCCGTACACAAGAACAGGCTGAAGGCTACGGCATCACGATTGTTGATGTTGACGAGGTTGACCATATCGATGTCACCATTGATGGCGCTGACGAAGTTGACAGCAACTTCAACGGTATTAAAGGCGGTGGCGCTGCGCTGCTGTGGGAGAAAATCGTAGCGGTTAATTCTAACCGTATTGTGTGGATTGTTGACGAATCAAAGGTGGTCAACACCATTGGTAAGTTCCCACTGCCTGTTGAAGTTATTCCGTTCGGAGCTGGTCAGGTTATTAAGAAGTTTGAGGCTCGCGGCTACAAGCCGGTTTTGCGCCTTGATGCTGAAGGCCAGCCGGTACGCACTGATGAGAACAACCTAGTGGTTGATCTGCACCTTGACCGTATTGACCACCCGGAGGCTCTGGCTGATGATCTGATTACCACTGTTGGCGTGGTGGAACACGGTTTATTCCTCAACATGGTGGATACCGTTATTGTGGGCGATCCGAACGGCCCGCGTGTAATGACTAACTCGAACAAGTAGAAAATTGCGGGCTATAGGTCAAAAGGGATCTATAGCTCCCAAAATTACTTACAAACAATACGACCCCGCGAACCATAAGGGTGGTTGGCGGGGTCGTTGCGTATGTGCAGTAAAGACTACTTGC
>CAYQJZ010000057.1:0-7826 GCA_964417995.1 uncultured Bifidobacterium sp. | reverse complement strand
CGGTATTATCTCAGTGTTTGTTCTTTCTGCTCTGGTGCTCCCTTACTAGAAAAGGGTTACTGCTTAAGTAGAAAGAAGTCACATCCACCTGTTGAAAAGTCTCCCTTTCTCGAACATGAGAAAAGGAGACTTTTCCACGTATATAAGGGGTCTTCGGGCTATCGGTCAAAGTTAGAAACCCTAATCCTCGTTGGTTGCATACAAACTGTTAATCATGTCGTGCGATGCGAGGCTTCTCTCAGAGTGCTAGCAGATCCACTCACTTTTATATGTGGTATAGACCTTCTGACCTATACCACAGCATTTGCACACATGGAACGGCTGCGATTATTTGGTAATACTTAGCCCTTGTGACAGTGGTGAGTTAGCGGGAGTAAATGTGCCATCAGGTTGCAAACCTAGTAAGACTGCTGCTACAGCTACTGAAGAGGCAGCTGACCATGCTTGCGGATGGCATGCTGCAGGATAGGGTGCTGGGCCTGCCATATTCACATTGTTAACCGATAGCAAACCGTCACCAGAGTAAAGTTCGGGTATCTGGTAGCCAAAATGTTCAGCAGCACGTATCAAACCTTCTGCTACGTGCACTGCTTCGTCGGTATATCCTTCAGCAGCAAGTCCTTGCATAATAATTGCACTGTCATGCGCCCACACAGATCCACAATGGTAGCTTTGTGGCCAGTATCCTCCCGATGTACTACTCATGGTTCGTATGCCGTATCCGCTGAACATGTGCTCTGACATGAGTCGGCTCATCACGTCGTGTGCACCTTGTTTGTCAAGGATGCCTGTGCCTAGCAAGTGGCCAATATTGCTGGTCAGTGAATCGACTGGGCGTTTGTTGCGATCAAGTGCGACTGCCGGATACCGGCCTTGCTTATCGGAAACCCAAAATTGTTCATTGAACCGTTGCTTTAATGCTTGCGCCCAGGCATGCCACTCGTCACCTCCTGGCCTGTTGAATTTGTCTAGTAAATGAGCTCCGCATAGTGCTGCTTGATAGGCGTACCCTTGTACTTCGCATAGTGCGATTGGCCCCTCGGCAATGCGCCCATCATTCCATCGTATAGAGTCTCCGGAATCCTTCCATCCTTGATTACTTAAACCGTGACCTGTGCGGTCTATGTATTCTAAGAAACCGTCACCATCGCAATCACCCCATTTTTTTAACCATGACAATGCTGATTCTAGATTGGGAATTAACGCGCGTACTTCATCGTCAGGCGCACCCCAACGTAGTGCTTCATTAAGTGTGATAATCCACAAGGGTGTTGCGTCAATCGTTCCGTAGTATAAGGGTGGCAAACTCATACCGTCGGATTTAAAAACACCGGCTGATACCAGTTGTTCACTACGCAATTCGTGCATGATTTTCCCGGGTTCAGCATTCGTAACTGTGTCTAACGAATCCGCTTGAAAATATGCAAGTGTGCGTAATGTTCCCATCGCTGTACGTGTGGTTAACGGTAGTAGAAATCGTGCGGCCCAGAGAGAATCACGCCCGAATAGTGTAAAAAACCATGGTGCCCCTGCTGCTAAAAATTCGTCGTTGGGCAAGGCTGAGATACTCATGCGCAAGCCTTCGAGATCGTTTAGTGAGGTTGTGAGCCAGCGACTGATTCGACTGTCTGTTGATGCGACTTGCACATTACGCCATGGGCATGGGGTAGATGCTGCTGTAACAGTGGCGCCTGGAACATGTACTTTCACGTCTAAGCCAACTTGAGTTGTGCCATGAGCAGGAATAGTAATATTCCAGTGGAATATGCAGGTTAATCCGTTGATAGTAATAGTGGGTTGGGCAACTGTTGAAGATGGGGTACAGGTTGCGGTGATGTTGCCATATGTGGCTGAAATGAGCGGCGCGGAGTTTGGTGTCTCGGTATTTGTATTATGCGCGTGGCTGTCAGCGATTATATGGTCGTTGGTAATTATGTGATCGTTAGTGCTTGTGTAGTTGTTAACAATGATGTGGTTGTCAGTAATTGTGCGATTGTCAGTCGTTACTCGGTCACTAGCAGTTGTATGGTTGCCAGCAATTACGCCGTTTATTTGAGTGTTCTCAACCTCAACGTATTCGTCATTGTTGGTATTATTGCTTGCCTTACTATTTGACTCATCATATGCTGCAGGTTGGCAGGTAGAACTACAAGGTATATTGGGGCTTTTTTGTACTTTAATTTTCCCGGCTGCAGCCGCTGCAGATGGTACGCCACCTTTGATTTCTTGCATTGTGGCCATGTCGAACGCGACCGTCATTGCCAGTTCCAGGGGAATGGGGGAGTCGCTATTACTGCGAATGTCTACGTGTTCTGCCAGTCCATTTGCGGTGAGGGTGCGATGTTCGTCGAGTCGTAAACACGGATCGACTGTTGTCCCCTCAATGTTGCGGGCTACTAGGGTGCTGACACTTGTTCCTTGGTGTGGTGACGCCCAAGACAGTGAGGTAGCAGGGGAGTTGTTTACCGTAATACCCAGTGCTGAAATGATACGGGTGTCTCCGACGTAGAATCCGCCGATACATGCCGCATCCGCATGCGTATCAAGACCATTCACTGTTCCATCGGGGTCACACCATAATTGTGCAGGTGCGCAGACAAGCGCTTTCATATCGTGCATCCATGGCTGCTTAGGTTGAATATTGGCATGAGTAGTCATGGTTTTCTCCATCGAAAACATAAAGTAAAATACAGTGGGTAAAGGGTGTTAACGCTCGTTATTCTTTGACTGATCCTTCTGCAGTATTCATGATCTTCTTTTGGAAGATAAAGAAGAGCACTGCGACAGGAATAGTCATAACAACAGCTGCACCAAGTTTGACTGGATATTGATTTCCTGCACTTAACTGACCACTAGCCAGTGACGCCACGCCTTTGGTCAGCGTGGTCAACTCGGTGGACTGAGTAGAAACAATGAAATGAGAGAGTTCATTCCACGATCCTTGGAACGACAAAATAGCAATCGTTACCAGCGAGGGACGTGCCATAGGTAACACAATCTGCCAGAAAATACGGAATGTGCCAGCCCTGTCAATCATTGCTTGTTCTTCAACAGATCGAGGAATAGATTCAAAGAAATTCTTCATAATAAACACGCCAGAGGCATCAATGAGCAAAGGCAAAATCATACCCGCGTAGCTGTCGTAGATACCTAGTTGTTTGATAATGAGAAACTTCGGGATCAGTAATACTACACCGGGAACGCTCATTACAGCGACCAGCAGTGAAAATATAAGAGTCCGCCCACGGAAATGCAAACGTGAGAGTGCGTACCCAGCCAACGAGTCAAAAAATACACGACATAGTGTGACTGCTACTGTAACAATAAGAGAATTCTTGAACCACAACGGGAAATCGGAATTCAGAAATAATCGCTCATAAGCTGCCGTTGACCACGTTTCTGGAACCAATGACACCGGGTTAGCTGTAGCATCACTATCCGTTTTGAATGACGTCGCAATCTGAATAAGGAACGGCATAATATACACAACAGCAAGAGCAATAAGCAAAACGTATACCCAGATTCTGCTGTGCATAATTCGGTGCCAGAGAGGGCCGGTTGGCCGTTGCTGTGACGTGTTATCGGGCGCTGCGAAATGTGTTGTCATCGCTGTTCTCCTTCCCGATTTGATATAGCGTGTGATTTCGTATTTAACGAACTGTTTTCAACCACCGTGCGAGCAGTTGACGTTCGCGATGTTCTCAGTGCTATAGCCTCGGATTGGCTCATTGCACGCGTTTCTGCCTTCATCATTTCGTATTCACGGCGTTGACGTCGAGATATCTTTTTGTCTCTCATAATCCAACGTTGTAAGGCGTTCGTCACGATAATGATGAGGAACAATATGAATGCAATTGCTGCTCCGCGTCCCCATTTTTGGCTATTGAATGCTGCGCTATACGATAAATATGCCGGTGTAAGTGTTGTTTTAGCGGGGCCACCTTGGGTGCCAGTATAGATTTGGTCAAATACTTGCCACGTGCCAATAATGCCGAGTGTAACCACTGTGAAAATAGTGGGTTTAAGCTGCGGTACAGTTACCTTCCATAATCTTTGCCACGCGTTGGCTCCGTCCATAATTGCTGCTTCTTCGGTGGCTTCACCAATGTTTTGTAATGCGGCAATAAACATAAGCATGTATGTGCCGGATGTGGTGAACACAACCATGAGGATAATTGCTGACATTGCCACAGATGGGCCTGATAACCATTCCCATAGGCTTATACCCAGTATTGAGTTATCGGTGAGGAATGTTGGACCTTGTTTGATACCGAATTTTGAGAGCAGAATATGTAACAATCCTCGCGAATCATTGAACCAGTTAGGTCCGTTGATGCCAAACCATGCAAGTACTGCGTTGATTGTTCCTGAAGCATTGAATAGGAAAAGCCACAGTACGGTAATTGCTACGGAGCTGGTTACTGAAGGAAAATAAAATGCGGTGCGAAAGAATCCACGACATTTAAGAGCTCGACGATTCACCAATACAGCGAGAAGCAATGCCAACAGTGTTTGTAGTGGAACGACAAGGATTGTGTACCACAAGTTGTTGCGAATAGCAGTACCGAAATCACTTTGAGCTAGACCGGATTCAGTCAATACTTCCGCGTAATTATCCAACCCGATGAAACTCACTGTGGAACTGAAAGGTGAGCCTCGCCCTGACCAGTCAGAAAAACTTACCCATAAAGCCATGATGATGGGCACCACTAGGAATAATCCCAAGATGAGGATCATCGGCATAACAAATAGCCAGCCTGAGATCTCTTCACTACGCCGACTAATATGTTGGGTTGGAGTTGATTTTCTCTGTTTGTGTTGTTTTACCCATTGCAATAGTTTCATCGCACGTAACTTCCTGTGATATATCCGATGCACATATTGCAATATGCACATCGGTAAACGCCCTGGCATTACACGGTGGGTGCTAATTGGGATCTAGCGACTCATTAACCTGTTAGGTGCCACTGTGTTTTTAGTGTCGCCACACCTTCAGCGTCACCGCGTCACCCTGGTGAGAGTCTTATGTCAGGGCGTTTATTAAGGACATTAGGGTTTACAGAATGGCTTCAAAGTTGGTTTGTACGTCATCGAGAATGGTTTGCACGTCTGAGGTCGACAGGCTTTCCAACTTGGCATTGAAGTCAGTAATAACATCAGACGCACCATTGGCAGTCGGCACGGTCACTGAGTATTCCAAGCCTGCCATGAAGGCGCTCAGCTCGGGGTATGCTTCCGACCATGTTTCAGAAAGTGTTGTAGTGGCTGGCATAATACCGAAGGCATCAGCAAAATCCATAACCACATCGTCACTGACTAGATAATTAACAAGGTCAACAGCACCCTGCTGATTAGGGCTATCTGCAGCAATACCCCACCCGTTGGTAAAGTGCATTGTGCCTTTTCCTGACGGTCCTTCTGGCAATTCCACCACGGTATAGTTCACATCAGGGTAGTCAGTTTCCATGCTGCCGGTCAGCCAGTTTCCTTCAATGGCCATAACGGCGTAGCCTAAACCGAAGGCTTCACCGCCCCAGCCTGTTCCAAGATCTGCTGCAGTGGCGACAGTACCTGTGGCGAGAAGATCTTTGACTTCCTGTAATCCTTCGATACTCTCATCGCTGTTAGCAATAGCTTCTGTTCCATCGTCACTGACCAGGCCGCCGCCGGCCTGCCTCATGAATGCGCCAATACGCGCATACTCTCCACTGAACGTTAATCCAACGACGTCATCGGTGGTTAATTCTGCACATATTTCTTCAAGTTCGTCCCATGTGGTCGGGTAATCCTCTTCGGTTAACCCTGCTGCCTCCCATAGGTCATCATTGATAAACAGTTGCAGTGTGGATACATCTTTTGGTGCGGCGTATAGTTCTCCATCGATGGTGAAGGTTTGCAACAGGTTATCGTAAAATTCATCTTTGTTGTCGATGTAATCACCATATGCCAGCAGGGAACCATTTTCAGCAAAACCAGCTGTCAATTCAGGCGCCAAATAGAACACATCAGCCGGATCGTCGCTCGCAAAACCTTGTGATAGTTGCTGCGTTAAGTCGCTAGCAACAACTACCTCGGCACTTTGTCCAGTTTGCTCAGACCAGTCTGCTACTGCTTGTTCAACCGCCTCAGTCTCTGCGTCAGAAGATGAACCAATTAAGACAGTTAGCGTTTGTGAGGTGTCATTAGTCAGTTCTCCATCGGCATTGGCGCTGGTGTTGTCGTCAAAACCATCGCCGCCACAGCCTGCAAATAACAATAAAACTGCTGTAGATGCTGCTAGTGCCGTTGTAATTCTTCTACTCATCATTGAGTCCTTTCGCTGTGGGTATAGATTCTCCATCTATATCCAACACTCCTTTATCTCAGTTTTAGAACGTTCTAATTTCTTCTTAAAGAATCACCTTGCAGTTACGTGCAGGTAATGTCAGGTGATTCGCGTCAATTCTGTAGCAAACAGTGGTGCGTGATCGACGTTGATATTGTTACGTTCTAAAACTGCTTACAGAGTAACAGTAACAAGCTTAGGTGTCAACCTGCAGCGTGCTATGACATGAATACAGGTAAGCAGTTGTGTACACTGAAAAACACTCAGTGATTTGTGTAGTTTATACTGATTCGAACGATACAACAAAAGGAACTCATATGGTCAGCATCAAAGACGTCGCCCGATTGGCCGGTGTGTCACCGCAGACCGTATCTAATTGCCTCAATAATCCAACTATCGTCAAGCCAACCACGCGTGAACTTGTCTCAACTGCTATCAGCCGGCTTGGATACACTCCCAATGCATCAGCTCGACGACTGCGAACTCAACGCAGCAACACCATTGCTATAGGCATCTCTCCGGTCAGTCATTCACGTGTATACGATCGCTTACTCCATGCGCTTGTCACTGAGGCTGACTTTCACAATATTCGAGTCATGCTCTACAAAACCGACTCCAAACAAGAAGAACTACGTCAGTTCGAGGAACTTACTAACGGCGGTGACGTTGATTCATTTGTACTCACCGATACTGCACACGACGACCTTCGTCCATCGTGGTTGATTGAACACCACCAAGCATTCGTTCTATTCGGTCGACCATGGGGCATGGTAAACATGTACGACCCACAAGTACCTTGGGTTGACGTTGACGGACAACTTGGAATCGCAGAAGTGACCCGATACCTCATTCTTCACGGGCGCAAACATATCGGGTTTATTGGGTGGCCAGGTGTTTCTGGTACTGGAGAAAGTCGTCGAGCAGGCTGGCGTGACACCATCCTCGAAGCACGAATGGCACAGCCTGAAGAAATTGATGGATTATGCGCTTATGGCGAGGAATACGTTGGAACAGGACAAGCCGCCTGTGTTGAGTTGCTCGCTCAACGCCCAGACATTGACGCCATTGTTTGTGTCAGTGACACGCTTGCCACCGGTGCAATGATGGCGCTTCCTCAAGAATGCAATGTAATTGTTACCGGATTCGACAACACCGATGCGGCACAATCATTGGGAATCCCTACAGTTGATCAACCTCTCACTGACAGTGCGCGTGAAATTGTGAGAATCATTCGAGAACAACTCAGTGTGCGTGATACCAGTTCCATATCTTCGATATCTTCTGTGTCTTCTGTATCCAACACTGGCACTGGTACCAAATTCGAAAACAACAATGAGAGCAGTGTTAGAAGCGATAAGGCAAACAGTGCTGAAAACAACACTGACAGGTTGCACGTTTTACTGCCGCCTCGCATTATTGTTAATCACCAACAAGGTTTGATGTAACAACAAAGTTGGGTATGAACGTTTAGTACAACGTAGACCATAGAGTTGGTGGAAAG
>CAYQJZ010000056.1:0-8347 GCA_964417995.1 uncultured Bifidobacterium sp. | reverse complement strand
TTCGACACAGTAGTGAAAGAATACCCCTCTGGAACTGGTGTGATCCGAGCACTTGACGAAGCCAGTTTTACCGCCGATCAGGGATCTTTAACGGTGATTCTCGGTCAGTCTGGAGCTGGAAAAACGACGGCATTGAACATTCTCGGTGGTATGGACACTGCTACATCCGGTCGTGTTATTGTTGGCGATCGCGATATTACAAACCTGAATACAAAAGAACTTATCGGATACCGTCGTAACGATATTGGTTTCGTTTTTCAGTTCTACAATCTCGTTCCTAATTTGACAGCGTTAGAGAATGTTGAACTTGCCTCGCAGATTTGTCCTGATCATTTTGATCCAGCAGAAACACTGCAAAAAGTCGGTCTTGGTGACCGTTTAGATAATTTCCCGGCGCAACTGTCTGGCGGAGAGCAGCAGCGTGTGTCTATTGCACGGGCAATTGCCAAAAAACCGAAACTGTTGCTGTGTGACGAGCCAACTGGTGCATTGGATTACCAGACTGGTAAAGAGGTACTGCAACTGTTACAAGACATTTGTCATGATGAAGGTATGACGGTAATGATCATCACACATAATTCCGCATTGGCGCCAATGGCTCATAAGGTGATTCATTTCCGTTCTGGCAAAGTCACCGGCGAAGAAGTTAATGCGATTCCGACACCAATTGCTGACATTGAGTGGTAGCGAGAACAATAGCGTACTGTTTCTTAGTCTGTAGCAATGTCACTAGATATTGGCTCTGTTAATCCATCGTGGACATGAATTTATGTAAGAGGTTGGATACCAACGGACAATATAAAACCAAGTAACAAGTGACAATACATGACACACTTTTATCGCCCTAATTCCAATTTCGCAGAGTCTATATCCACACTGGCCTAATAAGCATATACGCCGCACAGCAAAACGCCATAAAGCAGATCTATATCCACGATGGGCTAACAGAGCCTAAATATTGGAGCAGGGGATATTATTACTATCGTTGACAGCATATATGTCGTAACGAAGTAACAGTGGATGCAATCTCTTGCAGCGTTATCGGTTTTGATGTGTATATCAGCTATCAGCAAGGGACACATATTGGTAAGCATTTGATGACGGCAGCCCGCTGGGTTCTTAAAAACTGTGCTAGCTGCATACGATGTGTACTGACAACACAGAGATTGACTATGTGGATGAATTACAAGGCAACAGTTACGTATTTAGCACAGTCGTTGACTAATTCGGTTCTTGACTGTATCGATCCGGTAAGTTCACCCAAATCGGTGGAGTAGTCTGGTGAGCATGAGTGACAATGATAACGGTGACTGGAAGAATACAACCATTGATGCTGCTGAGGCGGCTTCACACCCCGAGGTAGCAGCAGAAGTAGAGCAGATCACGCATCTGCGCCAGACCATTGACAACATTGATATGGCTGTGATCTCGTTGTTGGCTGAGCGATTTAAAACCACGGCACAGGTTGGCGTGTTGAAAGCGCGTGCAGGGTTCGCGCCGGCTGATTATCAGCGCGAGGAGTATCAGATCGAGCGTTTGCGTCGCATTGCCCACGAGGTGGGTTTAGATCCGGAAATCGCTGAAAAATACCGCGAATTCGTGGTAACGGAGGCTAAGAGCCGCCATCAGCGTATTGCCGATGCGGGTGGCGACCCCGGTGTACTAGATATCTTTGCGTGACTGCCCAGCTGAGTGGTTGCGTGACTATGTAGCCGCGCAACCACAGCAATAACAGCAATAACACTGCCACCAAAAGCGGTGACACGTCAGCAAAAACACAAAAACAATGGGCGAGTCCTTCATCTGAGGTACTCGCCCATTATGTTGTCGTACTAGCTTAATTGCAGCATCAATCAGTGCGTGCTGTCACGCCTTCTTACGCTTGGCTGGAGGATCGCCCAGTGTGCTGCTTTCTACTACCACCGAGTCAGCGTCATTAGCGACAGTAGGAGCATCAGCACGTTCAGTTAACGACACAACACCTGTTACACGACCGGCCTGCGCCACGTCAGACAGTACTGAATCAATAGCTTTAACACCTTCAGCACTTGCCGACAGTGTAGCCTCAAGAATTGGTGTCTTCATTGAGACTTTTGCTTCAGACTTGATACGGCGCAGCTCAGCTAACGCCGTGCCAGCCCAATCCAATGTCTCTGCAGCAGCATCACCGGCAGCCTGTTCATAAACAGTAGGACTTGGCCATGCTGCGCGATGCACAGAGCCTTCGCCCTCATGCATCCAACTCCATACTTCTTCCGTGGCATATGGCAGATATGGTGCAAGCAGGCGTGCAAATGCGTCCAAAGCCATACCCAGCGTTGTACGAGCAGAGCACACATCGGTCTCACTGGGTGTCACACCCTGAGCATCAGCAGTGCCATATGCGCGGTTCTTTACCAGTTCGATGTAATCGTCGCAGAACTGCCAGAAGAAGCTTTCGATAGCTTCCAACGCCCTGGCATGCTCGTAGTTGTCGAGAGCAGTGGTGGCTTGACAGACAATCTGAGCCATTTTTGCCATCATTGCGCGATCTAGTGGGTTGGTCACATCAGCTGGATTCCACACAGCAGAGGCAGCAGAATCCACATGATGGTTCTCATCTTCACGGCCGATCGCCAATGCAAACTTGGTGGCGTTCAGCAGCTTAATAGCCAGACGACGGCCAATCTTCATTTGACCTTCGTCGTAGGTGGCGTCCAAACCGAGCTTGGCCGATGCAGCCCAATAACGCACCGCGTCAGCACCGAATTTGTCGATCGGTTCATTCGGTACCACTACGTTGCCCTTGGACTTCGACATCTTCTTATGATCAGGGTCAAGAATCCATCCAGACAACGCGGCATGCTGCCATGGCAAACATCCGTTCTCCAAATGAGCACGATCAACAGTAGAGAACAGCCATGTACGGATAATATCCTGACCCTGCGGGCGCAAATCCATAGGGAAGGTGGCGTTATAAATCGCATGACTTTCTTCGCCTGGCTCTTCCCAGCGGGTAACAATCTGTGGGGTGAGTGACGATGTAGCCCACGTGTCCATAATGTCCGGTTCGGCGGTGAAACCACCCGGCTGGTCGCGCTGTGACTCGGTATAGCCTTCAGGCACATCAGTAGACGGGTCAATCGGCAGAATATCCTCACGTGGCATGATCGGATGATCATAATCCGGCGTACCATCATCCTTTACCGGGTACCACAACGGGAATGGCACGCCAAAGAAACGTTGACGAGAAATCAGCCAATCACCATTCAAACCGTTCACCCAGTTCTCGTAGCGTACGCGCATAAAATCCGGATGGAACGCCAGTTCGCGTCCACGGTCAATGAGATCAGCGTTAAGCTTCTTGTCAGTACCGCCATTCTTGAGATACCACTGGCGTGACGTGACAATTTCCAGTGGTTTGTCGCCCTTCTCATAGAAGTTCGTCATGCGCTTAGTTGGCGTCGGTTCGCCGTCAAGATCACCAGATTCGCGCAGTGCGTCAACAATAATGTTGCGAGCTGAGAACGTGGTTTTGCCTGCGATCTGAGCGAACAGTTCACGGCCTGACTCGTCACAAATCCACTCTGGTGTGTCCATAACAATGCGCCCATTACGCTGAATAATCGCGCGCAAAGGCAGATCAAGGTCACGCCACCACTCCACGTCAGTAACATCGCCGAACGTACAGCACATGGCAATACCTGCGCCCTTATCCATTTCGGCAGCAGGATGAGACAAAATTGGCACCTTAACCTTGAACAGCGGCGAATACACGCTCTTACCGAAATACGGCTTGTAACGCTCGTCCTCGGGGTTTGCAATCAGCGATGTACAAGCCGGCAGCAACTCCGGACGTGTTGTTTCGATATAAATCGGGGTATCGTCGTCAAAACGGAACGCCACCTTATGGTAGAAGCCCGGATACTCGCGCGACTCCAACTCAGCCTGAGCAACAGCAGTCTGGAATGTAACATCCCACAGTCCAGGTGCCTCTTTCTGATACGCCTCACCACGAGCAAGATTACGTAAGAACGCCTTCTGAGCTACGCGACGCGGATGTTCGCCAATAGTGTGATAAGTCTGCGACCAGTCGATAGACAAGCCCAGCTTACGCCACAACGCTTCAAACAGTTTTTCGTCCTCTGCAGTGAGCTTCTCACACAACTCAATAAAGTTCCGACGACTAATCGGCACCTGATCCTTAGCATTAATCTTCTTGCCGTCTGTTCCCTCAAACGGCGGTTCAAAATCAGGATCGTAAGGCATTGACGTATCTACTCGCACGCCATAGTAGTTTTGGACGCGGCGCTCAGTAGGCAGGCCATTATCGTCCCAGCCCATCGGATAAAACACGTCATAGCCGCGCATACGCTTAAAACGCGCCACCACATCAGTATGTGTGTAAGAGAACACATGACCCACATGCAAAGATCCAGAAACGGTGGGCGGTGGAGTATCAATCGAATAGACGGCGCTGCGCTCGCGGGTACCACGGAACTTGTAGACGTCAGTTTCGTCCCAGTTGGCGCGCCACTTATCTTCTAAGCCGTCGACGCCCACTTTGTCGGGTAGAGGCGTCAAATGCGCGGTAACAATAGTGTCTTCTTGGCTCTCAGTCATAAGCGCTAGTCTAGAAATCCGTTGTGACAAGCCGAACACATTTACGCGATTGCCAGATCAGCCAACGGTAGCCACTTGTCGACCATATTGGTCGGGTAGCCTTCCAACTCTGGTTGCACAGCTACATACGAGTTGCAGGCATACAGCCATTCGCTGGCTGCATCCTCGCTAACAGTTCGCGCATACTCCTGCAAGCCGCTGATATATTCTTCTTCAGTAGCCGCAGACATGGCAGCCTCGTATTGTTCTTGCGCAGTTGCATCTGTGTACTCAGTGAACGAACTGGAGTCAGCAAACGCGGCAGCAGTATCGTCGCCATTAACCACCAACAGTGTCATATCGAAGTCACGTGCGTCAATTGTGGTCTGGTAGTTCGCATCATCCAACACTTCGACTTCAATCGACAGCACACCAGCAGCTTCGATTTGACTTTCAATAATTTCAGCCAGATCCTCATATTCTTCCGTGATGACCAGAGTTAAACTGCGCACGGAGAAGAACGAGGCGAGCTCGTAGCCTTCATCCAGATCATAGGGGAACAAGTCAGTGAGGTCTTCGTAACCGGGGTCAAGTGGTCCGATTGGGCCGCCCAACGCCTCGTATGCGCCAGGCTGTGTATTGGCGATTGTGTCGTTGTCAACAAGGTAACGCACGGCTTTACGCATACGAGCGTCGGAGAGAATGGAATCAACATCGTTATTGAAAGCAAGCATCAGTTTGGCCAAGCTCTGTCCAACAGCAACATTCAACGTAGAGTCTTCGCCCAATGTTTGTGCAGTATTCGCATCAACATCTACGGCCATTGAAATTTCGCTGTTTTGTAATGCTGACACCATCTCGTCTTCGGTATCAAAGTACTTCAGTGTGATTGTGCCAGTGGCAGCAGCGTCACCCCAATACGAGTCGTTGCGCTGCAGAGTAACGGAAACACCGGAACGGAACTCACTAACAGTGAATGGCCCAGATCCGACAGCTTCTTTGCTGTAATCAGTGTTATCGTCAGTTTCGGAGTCGTATACGATGCCAGCACGGCCTGACAGAGAGCGCAATAATGTTGGATCGGGTGTACTCAGTGTGATTACCACAGTAGAGCTGTCTGGATTGGTTACCTGGCTGAGCTTGGACAGGTCATCTGCCCCCTGATAATCGTTTTGTACGATCTGCTGCAGTGACCACACAACATCTGTGGAATCTAGAGTGTCACCGTTAGAGAAGGTCGCGTCGTCGCGAATAGTGAATGTGTAGGTTAATCCATCGTCGGAAATATCCCAATCTTCCGCCAGTCCAGCTGACAAGGTGTTGTCTTGTTCGCGAGTAACTAGAGTTTCATAAACATTTCCCAACAGTGCCTGTTCGATCGATTCGTCATCGTCGGAACGAATATCGATTGATGATGGTGCGCCAACAATTCCGACAGTAACCGAAGTGGAATTCGATGTCACTGACGTGATAGTGGAGAAAATACTACGCTGTTGTAGCAACGACCAGCCAAGCCAGACGAACAGTCCCAGCGCTGCGACGATCGCCACGAATGCCGCCCACTTTTTGAGCGCGCCACTCTTTTCCTTGTGCATGGTTCTGAGTCTAACTGCCCGACACGTACGGTAGGTAACGTCGATGCGAGACAGGAAAAGAATAATGGAATATTCTTAGATATTTCTCAGCGAGTCATCAGATGTTAACAAGCTTAGACAGCTGCTTCAGCAGACGGGCAGGTGTCTCGTAGCGGACAGGTAACACAATCTGGTCGTCGTGCATGGCATGTGGCTCGACCGTGCAAGATCAGTCGATGCGACAGATTCGTCCATTCTTTGGCGGGGAAACAAGCTGTAATCTCGCGCTCAATTCGTTCCGGATCAGGTTTAGTATCTTTCCAATCGTCACGCCACCGCAGGCGCCCGGTAACGCGCATCACATGTGTGTCGACTGGGAATCCCGGCACATCAAAAGCGTTACCAAGAACTACGTTGGCTGTTTTACGTCCAACACCGGGTAGGGTGGTTAGCTCCTCCATTGTGGAGGGTACTTCGCCCCCAAAATGAGTATCGAGCCGTTGTGCAAGACCAATAAGATTGCGTGCTTTAGACCGGTAGAAACCCAGCGGATGGATAATATCTTCAAGTTTTTCTGGATCTGCTGCAGCTAATGCGTGCGCAGTAGGGTATTCAGCAAATAACTCGGGGGTGACAGTATTTACGCGCTTATCAGTGGTTTGTGCGCTAAGCACAGTGGCAATAAGCAGCTGCAGCGGAGTGTTAAAGTTCAGCGCGCATTGCGGCTCAGGGAAAATCTCGCACAGAATCGCATACTCATTGTGCATACGTTGCAAACGTGCATGTTTGGACTCGCGAGACATTACTGGTTAATTAGTGGTGGGTGGAACGGTTGGAATGGGAATTCCCGGAACGGGGACGCTCGGAGTGAGCAACAGGGGTGGAATCAGCAGTGTTTTGCGTAGTAGCAGCACGATCTTCATCGTCCGGTGGGTCAAAACGATAGCCGACATTACGTACGGTGCCAATCAAATGCTCGTATTCGCCGCCGAGCTTGGCGCGTAGACGGCGGATATGCACGTCAACAGTGCGGGTGCCGCCGTAGTAGTCATAGCCCCATACCTCTTGCAGCAGCTGCGCACGTGTAAACACGCGGCCCGGATGCTGTACCAAATATTTCAAAAGCTCAAATTCTTTGTACGCCAAGTCAATTGGCTGACCGCGCAGACTAGCGGTGTATCCATTGGTGTCTACCATCAGGTCACCGCAGCGTAATTGCCCGTTATCAGACTGGGTATCAGCATCCAGAACACCAGCGGATGACATAACTGGCGCAGATGCCCCCCGTTCTGACACCAGTCGCAAACGTCCTTCTACTTCGGCGGGGGATGCTGACGACAGCACCATATCGGCAATACCCCACTGCGCATTGATAACAGGGAACCCACCGTCAGTGAGCACAAGAATAATCGGTGTGCTTAAGCCAGTAGCGTGAACCATACGGCAGATTGTTTTGGCATTGGCGAGGTCGTCGCGGGCATCGATGAACAGAATGGTGTCTTCAGGCATTTTTACCAGACTTGCTGCATCCAGCGGTAGCACACGCACTCGATGTGACAGCAGGGCGAGCGAGGGGAGCACTGTGGCCGGGGCGTCTACAGGCGTCATCAACGTCAGATCCGTCACTCTGTCTCCCTCCAATCAACATCCGGTAATCGCTAAATTATGAATTCCGCGTGAAAGGTTGTTTTCTGCAGATTGTACTTTTGGGGTCGGTCAAGCGGTTCAAAGATCGCGAAATGTGGGCAGGGATGACGATTATTGTGGACACATGCGACTACATTGGTAACGAATAATACATAACGAATCACTGAAGAATACATAATGATTCATATGAACGCCCGAGCGTCCGACGTTGAAAGAGGAGAAACGGTTATGTCTACACCACAGTCGGTTCGGGAACGGTCGGTGACGAAGCCCGGAATGCAAGAACCACGGCCAATAGATATGGTGCTTGCACAAATTGTTGCTTACTGTGTTCTGATCTTGACTGCAATGGTGAGCTCATCTCGCGACGCGAATGCTGCGGTGAACGTGCCCATCGCTGCTGTAGGCGTGGTGCTGGTATTGCTGGCGTTCTTAGTATGTTCACCGTTGCGTGACGGCCTTCCTGGACGCATCATTGCTGGCTTGTGTGGTGTGGGGTCTCTGGTATTTGCGGTTATTCCCGGAATTGGCGATGTGATGTTTTC
>CAYQJZ010000055.1:0-9034 GCA_964417995.1 uncultured Bifidobacterium sp. | reverse complement strand
AAGGAGCAACAATGAGCGATTCACGCATGGCGTGGGGTTGGGGTCTGGCAAGTGTGGATGCTGCTGGGCAAACATTGGACGTATGGTATCCCGAACTGACAATTGGCGACGTGCCAGACGATACTTCCCGGCCGAATCATAATTTCGGTGCGATGGCTTATACCCAGGCTGATGCGCGTGGAATACGACGAATCCCTGTATTTACGACGAGTGCGATTGATGACCCTATTGCCGATGCCGCTGATGCTTATTTGCGGTTGCATTTGTTAAGTATGCGTATGGTGCAGCCGAATACAGTGAATCTTGATGGTATTTTTGGCGCGTTGGCCAATGTGGTGTGGACTAATTATGGACCGTTTGCCGCTAACGATTTTGCACTGCGTAAAGCGGATGTGGAATCCAGTGTGATGCGTGCTATGCCGGGTATGCCGCATATGGGAATAACTGTACTGTCGGTAGATAAATTCCCACGAATGCTGGATTATGTTATTCCACAGGGTGTGCGTGTGGCTGATGCAGGCCGGGTGCGTCTTGGAGCGCATTTGGCTGAGGGGACAACAGTAATGCATGCCGGTTTTGTGAACTTCAATGCAGGTACGTTGGGCACGTCGATGGTAGAGGGGCGTATCTCGCAGGGTGTAGTTGTTGGCGATGGATCAGATATTGGCGGCGGAGCGTCGATTATGGGAACGCTTTCCGGTGGTGGCAAGCACCGTGTATCCATCGGTAAGCACAGTCTGCTCGGCGCCAACGCTGGTATTGGTATTTCGCTGGGTGACAACTGTGTTGTTGAAGCGGGACTATACGTGACTGCTGGCACCAAGATTACTGTGGTGGATAAAGCAAAACAGGCCGCTGGCGAGCCGCTGGAGGTTGTTAAAGGCGCGCAGTTGAGCGGTAAGAGCAATATTCTGTTCATCCGTAATTCAGTAACTGGCGCAATTGAGGCGCGTTACCGTAAAACCGGCATTGAACTCAATGCTGAACTGCATAAGCATAACTGAGCACTGGTTGCGCATATATAACCGGAACTACACCATAATTAAAATGCGCAACGCAATGCGAACTGTTAACGCTCATCTATAGGAATGTAATCGCGCTTGTCCTCGCCGGTGTACACCTGGCGGGGACGGCCGATTTTTGTTTCCGGGTCGGCGAGCAATTCGCGATATTGGGCGATCCACCCGGGAATACGACCGAGTGCAAACAGCGTAGTGAACATAGCCGGGTCAAAGCCAATCGCTCGGTAAATCAAACCAGTATAGAAGTCAACATTCGGGTATAGATGACGTGAGATGAAGTAGTCGTCGTTCAAGGCAATATCTTCCAGCTCCACAGCCACACTGAAAAGAGCGCGTTCATCATCAGGCAAGTTGAGTGAGTCTTCACGAGCCATGATCTTCTCAAGATATTCGCGAGCAATAGCTGCACGAGGATCGTACGACTTGTACACGCGATGCCCGAGGCCAGAAATGCGACGACCATCTTTCTTGGCTTCTTCAACAAACTCTTTTACCGACTGGCCTGAATCTCGAATTGTTTCCAGCTGCCGCAATGCTGCCTCATTGGCACCGCCATGTAATGGACCTGAGAGAGCATTAATACCAGCGGCAATAGCTGAATAGAGATTGGCATGCGCTGAACCGGCAATACGCACCACTGACGTTGAGCAGTTTTGCTCATGGTCGGCATGGATGATCAGCAGACGACCAAGCGCATGAACAAACAGCGGGTCGCTGGTGTAAGGCTCATATGGCACTGCAAAGCACATACGGATAAAGTCGTCGACGTAGCCGCGTGAATAATCGGGGTACAGCATGGGCTGATCGTGACGGCGACGGAAAATGTAGCTGACGATAGTGCGTGCCTTGGCCATGATATTCAAGGCTGCTTCATTAAGCTGTTCAGGATCGTTCACATCGCAGGTCTCGGGGAAAAAGGTAGCAAGCGCGTTAATTGCCGAGGCCAGTACGCTCATCGGATGCGCAGAACGCGGGAACGACGCCATAAAAAGGCGGAAATCCTCACCGACCATGGTTAAATGGTTGATTCGATTGCAGAATGTCTCATATTCGGCACACCCTGGCAGTTCGCCTTTTTCTAACAGCCAGGCGACCTCAAGAAAGTCGGAGTTTTTACACAACTGTTCGATGGGATAACCGCGATACCGCAAAATGGATTGGTTGCCGTCAATATAAGTGATTTTTGACTGGCATTGTGCTGTGGTTAGGAATCCCGGGTCCAACGTCACCCAACCGTCATTGCGTAGTTTTGACACAACAATGCCGTCCGGACCCGCGGTTGCCTTAACGACTGGCAGTACGAAATTATTCTTGTCAACATCCAAATGCGCCGTTGCCATGCGGTGCCTCCCCTCATTCGTTGTCGTATTGTGTAACGTTTGTTTGTCTACTGAATGCGTTTCCTTCCAACTTCTCAATCGGTGTCGCTCAACCACGCACGAACCGCCGCCTTCACTACAAACAGAAGTGCGCCTATCCTAACAGACTCGTACACGACTACGCTGTGGGTGCACGTTACGTGATACGAGTCCACTTGTAGCGGTTACGCGCGCATGTTGAACATTGCTCACCAGATCCGGCTCCACCACGGCAGACTGTGGGTTATGCGCTTAAGCGTTGTTGAACACTCTTCGCTGGCGTAATAGCGGTTTATTCGTCGCGAGCAGTCAGAATGATCGGACCGTCGTCGGTAATGGCGATGGTGTGTTCGCTGTGAGCACCGCGCGAACCGTCGGATGCTCTGAGGGTCCACCCATCTTGGGAATCTTGATAGATTTCGTCAGTGGTTTTCAGGAACCATGGTTCGATAGCGATTACCAGTCCTGAACGCAGCTTGTAACCGTGGTGAGCTTTGCCGTCGTTGGGCACATGAGGATCACCATGCATCACATGACCTACACCGTGACCGCCAAATTCAAGATTGATTGGATACCCGTAGGATCGTGCCACGTCACCGATAGTGGCGCTGATATCTCCTAAACGGTTGCCTGGATGCGCTACGTCAATGGCGGCAGCAAGTGCTTCTTCTGTACAGCGGATGATACGTAAATCCTCTGGATCCTGATGCTCACCTACCACAAAACTGATAGCTGAATCTGCAACCCATCCGTCAACACTGATTGCCAAATCAAGACTGAGCAGGTCACCATCTTTCAACGTGTAGTCGTAAGGAACGCCATGCAGTACTGCATCGTTGACAGAAGTGCAGATGTAATGAGCGAACGGACCAGTACCGAAGTCGGGAGCGTAGTCTACGTAGCAGGATTCAGCGCCTTTACGACTTTCGATACGGCGACGGACGAAGTCATCAATCTCTAACAGGTTAGTACCAACAGTAGTTTGTGCTTTAAGATCGCGAAGAATACCAGCTACAAAACGTCCTGCTGGCTTCATTGCTTCGATTTCTGACGGGGTTTTCAGTTCAATCATGCCCTCTACCCTACTTCTTATGCCCAACAAAGGCGGGGTTTCTTTTCACCTGATGCGCTGTATCTGCTACTGACAATAAGTACTTCATAGCCGGAGGTGGAAACGTTCATAATTATGCTGTGATGTGGTGCTGCGATGCGCTGTGACGCGATGCATTACGCCGTGTGACAGAACATTATGGATGGCAGCACATCATGCAGTGTGACAGCACAGTACAACATGACAGCACATTATGGACAGCAATTGCGTGACAGCACATTACGCCATGTCACATTGTATTATGCTGTGTCACCGCCGCCATACGTGTTGGCATTGCTTTTTGTCATTGCTTTTATTGACTTTGTTGGATGTTCAGCAAAATTAATGTAGCAAACAGAACCACGGAAAACAAGATTATCTATGGTCTCAGCAGACGGCGCAAATGTCATCTTTCGTCGATAGGGTGATGCCATGAGTACAGCATTGCAGTCTGGTATTGATCCAGCATCGTTCTCTTCTGTTATCACTCCATCTCGTGACTTATTCCGTTACGTTAACGGACCATGGATTGACACGTACCGTTTACCCGACGACCGTTCACGTTATGGCGCTTTTGACAAGCTGGCCGAAGATGCTGAACGTCAGGTGCACGACATTCTCGAAGACGAGAACTGTACTGCCGTTAAATCACAGGCTTTATACCGTTCCTTCCTTGACACCGATGCCATTGAAGCTGCTGGGCTTGACCCTATTCAACCTGATCTTGAGGCTATTGATGCCGCCGACAGTAAAGCTGCATTGATTCGTACGCTGGGTTCCCTCAATCCAGCGGGTGGACCCGATTTGTTTACCTGCGACGTATTTGGTGACCCTGGCGACCCGGATACAAATATTGTGCACTTGGCGCAAGGCGGACTTGGCCTGCCTGACGAAGCCTATTACCGCGAAGACCGCTATAAGCCAATCCGTGAAGCATATATGGCAATGGTGTCCCAGATGTTGCGTTTAGCTGGATACGCGCAGCAGCAGGATGACGCTGACAACATGGCTCATCGTTTACTTGATGTTGAAACACGTATTGCTGCCAATCATTGGGATAACGTGGCTGTGCGCGACCCGCAGAAAACCTACAATATGACCTCCTTCGAAGATCTGTGCACTATGCTCGATCAGGTCAATTTCAACGCGTGGGTTGACGCATGGCAGACCGCCTACGATGCCACTCCTGCTGCGAAGACTCAACCCATCAGTTTGAAGAGCGCTCTTGCTACTGCGAATGTATGCGAGCCAAGCTTCTTTACTGGACTGAACAGCTTCTGGAAAGAGGCTGAACTGGACGATCTCAAGCTTTGGGCTCGTGTACATACGCTAATCGGATGGGCCAGCATGCTTGGACATGACTTCGATGAAACGAATTTCTCCTTCTACGGCAAGACATTATCCGGCTCTAAAAAGCAGCGCGACCGCTGGAAGCGCGCTGTATCGCTGGTAAACAGCATTTGTGGCGAAGATGTAGGGCGCGAATATGTGCGTCTGCACTTCCCTGAAAGTTCCAAGCAGCGCATGGAAGAGCTTGTTGCCAACCTCATCGATGCTTACCGTGTGTCCATTTCAACCAGCGACTGGCTGGGTAAACAGACCAAAGCTCAAGCATTGGAGAAACTCTCCAAGTTCAAGCCAATGATCGGTTACACAAATCATTGGCGCGACTACACAGCGCTTGATGTACACTCTGATGCCGGTCTGGTCGAGAATATGCGAGCAGCCAACCTGTATGAGTCCGGATACCAACTGTCAAAGGCAGGCAAGCCTGTTGACAGGGATGAATGGTTGATGAATCCACAAACTGTTAACGCCTACTACGAGCCAACGATGAATGTTATCGTTTTCCCGGCAGCGATTCTGCAACCTCCCTTCTTCAATCCACAAGCTGAAGATGCTGCAAACTATGGCGGTATTGGTGCAGTTATTGGTCACGAGATTGGCCATGGTTTCGACGACCAGGGCAGCCAGTTTGATGGTGACGGCAAGCTCAACAATTGGTGGACTGACGAGGACCGTACGAATTTTGAATCTCGTACCGCAGCACTTATCGAACAGTACAACGCTTTTGTTCCCGCACAACTCCAGGAGAAATACGCCGATAACCCTGATCAAGCTCCACACGTCAATGGCGCACTTACCATCGGTGAAAATATTGGCGACCTTGGTGGCGTGAATATCGCACTTAAAGCCTATGCGTTCTCGTTAGACAAGGCAGCCGGTCAACAATCTGACGGATCTGCTGACGCTATTGCTGCGTCCTTAGAGGAAGCACCTGTACTGAGCGGCTTCACTGGATTGCAGCGCTTCTTCCTCAGTTATGCGTCAATTTGGCGCACCAAGCAACGTGATGAACTAACCGAACAGTATCTACAGATCGACCCGCATTCGCCTGCCGAGTTCCGTACCAACGGTATTGCGCGCAATGTTGACCTGTTCTATACGGCGTTTGATGTTCAACAGGACGACCCCATGTGGCTTGACCCCAACAAGCGTGTACGCATCTGGTAAACACTGCGCAAGTAGTACTTTCTCTCAACGGTGGAACACTGACATGTGTCGGTATTCCACCGTTGTTGTTTTCTGTCATTAGAACCCGCCATTAGAACCTGTTGTTAGAACTGCGGATCATACGATTCATTGAACTCATCAATTCCGCCAGGTTCATTTGTGTCAGCATTGTTAATGATAGTCGTGCGGGAATTCGCATAGTGATTGTCTGAAGAGCCAGTAATTTCCGTTGATTGTTCGTTACTAAAAGAATCAGCAGTTGCTGTTCTTTCTAAAGTAGAACCTTTTTGTATTCGCCGTAAAAACGTCACTCCACCGTTGAGATCATGCCCTACGCTGGTGGCTTCAACAACAAGACGACTGCGGTCTTCACCTTGACTCGTCCACTCTTCTGTAGCGAGGTGACCGGTAACAATAACAGCATCGCCTTTGCGTATTGACTGGCAAACATTCGTGGCCAGACGTCGAAATGTTTTAACAGTAATCCATGTAGTGGGCAGATTCTGCCAAACGTGATCTGCATTGTAGTATCCGCGTGTGCATCCTAATCGGAAAGAGCACGCTGCCGGACCACCACTTTTACCAAATTCGACAGGATCACCACCTGCATATCCGGTGATTGTTACCGTTCCCAGCTGTGCCATAGCAAGTCCTTTTTGTTCATGTGCGTACAAAACCGGCGAAACGCGTCACCAACGAAGGAGATTATCGGGAGCGAGGTATGGAGGGAGATGGGTAATCTCACCCGTTCGCACCGTGTGTCGCCGGTGACACCACTATCGCGGAAACACTCGTACAGCATCTTTGTGGCAGGACTTTGTGTACGCAGACGTTGTTATCTCGCGTGTTGTGGATACTCTGGGAACAACTTTGTTTAAATCACAATCCCGTCTGCTGTAATCACAACTGTCTGCTTTGTGCCACAGCCTTGCTACAAACCGGCACACAGCTAGACCCACCGAATCTATTGATCTTGCGTTGTACAGCAGTGAACGTCTCGCTCGTACTCTTTCCCTCACACACAACACACATATAACCATTTACATTCACAGCAGCAGCGCATAGAGAAACGCTCACTGCAGCACATAACCACAGTGAGCGTTCATACATAACCTGAACAACCTGCAGTCTTGCAACTAGTACCCGATCACAGTTTGCAACCGCTGCTTGTTGTTATTGGTTATTGCAGTACTGCAAAGGCAATTACTGTAAATCAATAAGACGATCGGCGAGTGCTTGCGCTGCCTCATCTATTGGTACAGCTGTTGATTCACCAGACTGACGAACGCGAATTTCAATTGTGCCATTGTTGACGGTATCGCGACCGACTACAGCAACCAGCGGTACACCAATCAGTTCAGCGTCCTTAAACTTAACGCCCGGAGACACCTTCTTGCGATCGTCGTACAGTACGTCAATGCCGCGTTCTTCCAATTCTGCAACAAGTTTCTCGGCAGCATCAAAAGCGTCTGCATTCTTACCCGTGGCCATCACGTGTACATGAGCGGGTGCAACAATCGCCGGCCAGAGCAAGCCCTTATCGTCGTGGTGTGTTTCTGCAATGCAGGCAAGCACGCGGCTGACGCCGATGCCATAGCAGCCCATCCATACGGGAACAGCCTTGCCATTCTGGTCAAGAACTTTAAGATCAAGTGCCTGAGAGTATTTCAGGCCAAGCTGGAACACCTGACCGATTTCCACACCGCGTTCAAAGCTCAGCGGACCGGAACCGTCAGGGCTCATGTCGCCACGGCGTACTTCAACAGCTTCCACGGTGCCGTCTGCCGCGAAATCGCGGCCGTACACGGCATGGAAGTTATGTACACCTGTCTTGTCCCCACCGATAATCCACTCAGAGCCTTGCGCCACGTGTGCATCAATGAAGAACCTCACTGGTTCAGCAATACCAGCAACCTCGCCTTGTTTGCCAAACACCATCGGTCCCATGTAGCCTGCCACCATCTCAGGATGTGCTTTGAGGTCGTTTTCAGTGGCTTCTTCTAATTCAGCAGGAGCGAACTGTGCTTCCAGGCGCTTCATATCCACTTGACGGTCACCAGGAATACCCACGGCGATTACTTCACGCCATGGTTCATCGTGATCGTCGTCCTGTGGATGTACCACGGTAACAGCTACGGTTTTCAGCGTGTCTGCGGCGGTCCATTCTCGACCGTCCTGACGCGGATACAGCTTGTTTGCTGTGTTCACCAGTGCGTCAATGGTTGTGGAGTCAGGAGTATTGCACGCTGTCATTGCCGGAGTTGCAGAATAATCGACAGCAGGAACTTCAGGAGTGGTAAGAGCCTCCACATTCCACGCTTTACCAGATGGTGCTAATGCGAACGTATCTTCGCCAATTGGCATCGGAGCAAGAAACTCTTCAGATGCTGAACCACCCATCGGGCCAGACATTGCGGATACAGCAATGTACCTAAGACCAAGGCGGGTAAATACGCGCTCGTAAGCACTACGCTCATCCATATAGGCTTTACGCATGCCCTCCTCGTCGATGGTGAATGAGTAGGCATCTTTCATAACAAACTCACGACCACGAATTAAACCAGCGCGCGGGCGGAATTCGTCACGATACTTCGTTTGAATCTGGTACAACGTCACTGGCAAATCTTTGTATGACGAATACATGTCTTTAACCAGCAACGTGAACATTTCCTCATGAGTGGGGGCAAGCAGGTAATCCGCCTGATGACGATCTTTCAGACGGAACAGATTCTCACCGTATTCTTCCCACCGATGGGTCGCCTCGTATGGTTCACGCGGCAGCAGCGCGGGGAAATGAACCTCTTGAGCACCGATGCTGTTCATTTCCTCACGAACAACATTTTCAATCTTGTTCAGTACGCGCAACCCCAGCGGTAACCACGTCCATATACCAGGTGCTGCTTTGCGCACATAACCAGCGCGTTGAAGTAATTTAGCGGAATCAACATCCGCATCAGCGGGATCTTCACGCAGCGTGCGCAAGAATAGCGTAGACATACGAAGTGCAGTGGAACTCATGCGTCCCAAAGTATTCGTTCAAGGGGACATCT
>CAYQJZ010000054.1:5839-9057 GCA_964417995.1 uncultured Bifidobacterium sp. | reverse complement strand
ATATCGCATGCAGAAGGTGAACCGATGGATGACGATGATGCCGTATATGTGATCCGCTCAGCCGTAGACATGGGATACACATTCTTCGATACTGCCAAAAATTATGGTTACGTTGATGATCCCAGTCACAACGAGAAGGTGCTCGGTAAAGCGTTGTCTGGTATTCGTGACAGCGTCGTGATCTCAAGCAAATGTGGCGTTGAGTTTGACTATGATGTCGACCCATATAAGCCGCCGCTGCTCTATGATTCCAGCCGCCGCAACATTCGTGATTCTGTAGAAGCATCACTGAGACGGCTTCACACCGATCATCTCGACCTCTATTTTCAAGCACGCACTGATCCCAAGGTTGAACCAGAAGACGTGGCCGACACCATGGCTGAACTGATTCGTGAAGGCAAAATTTTGCATTGGGGTATTTCTGAGGCGGATGAAAGTTATCTACGCCGAGCCCACGCAGTATGTCCACTATCTGCTGTGGAAAACTCTTACAGCATTATCAACCGTGGTCATGAAACGTTGATCCCATTCCTCGAAGAATACGGCATTGGATGGGTGGCACACGGGCCAATGTCCAAAGGCTTACTGTCGGGAACCTTCCACAAGGGTGTAACATTTGCACCTGACGATTGGCGTGGCCGTATTGTCAACGACGACAACCTCAATCGTTATACGGCATTGCTTGACTTTATGGCGCGTCTCGGCGAAGAGAAGAACGCTACATCTGCTCAGATCGCACTAGCATGGGTGTTGGCTCGAAAACCGTATATTGTGCCCATTCCCGGTATGCGCAGTGTTGCACGACTTGAGGAGAATGCGGGCGCTGCGGATGTGACTATCAGTGATGAAGAAATGCAGTGCATTGACAAACTGGTGAATATACCTGGACAGTGAACGGCTAAGTCTGTGGGCAACGCATGAGGGATACTGGGGGTATGAAAGATATTCGGACTGCAGATAGCGAACAGGTAAACGAGCAGGCGTCTTTGGCAGAACAAGGCACAAAGGACGACGTGGCTACGTTGCCTGCTGCAGTCGAATATCAGTCCAGCCGTGTAGAAATTCCCCACGGCACAGTTGTGCTTGCTGCCACGCCAATTGGTAATACGGGCGATGCTTCAGCGCGTCTTGTGGCGTTGTTAGAACACGCTGATATCGTGGCCGCTGAAGATACGCGTCGCTTGTATGCGCTTGCTAACCGCTTGGGCGTGCGCGTTAGTGGTCGCGTTGTTGCCTACCATGACCACAACGAACGTGACAAAGCAGACAGCCTGCTTGACCAGGTGGAATCCGGGAGCACAGTGCTGGTCGTTTCTGACGCCGGTATGCCCACCATCAACGATCCAGGGCTTGCCGTAGTTCGGCGAGCTATTGAACGCGGACTGCCCGTAACCTGTGCGCCGGGGCCGTCCGCCGTGCTTGATGCGCTTGCGTTATCTGGTTTACCGACTGATCGTTTCTGCTATGAGGGGTTTTTGCCACGCAAACATACTGAACGCGTACAGTACTTGCGTACCATGGTCAGCGAACAACGCACCATGGTGTTTTATGAGACAGTTCATCGCATCGCCGAGTCAATGGACGACTTGTTAGATGTTTTCGGTCCAGACCGCTGCATGGCCTTATGCCGTGAACTCACCAAAGAGTACGAGCAGATTCGCCGCGGATCAATCGCTGACATTCACCGCAGTGTGACCAACGATCCGCCACGCGGCGAAATGGTGTTGGTTGTTGCAGGCGCCTCAAGCAAAGATGTACAGCAGATAGTGCCTGCGGCATTATCTCCTGATGATTTGGCTGCGCTTGCTGTCAAACGTTCACAAACTGAAGGAATACGCGTCAAAGATGCTATCGCGCAAGTAGTCAAAGATCATCCTCTCCCGGACGGTTCACTTGCCAACCGTAAACAGGTGTACGCTGCCGCATTAGCCATAAAGGAAGCACAAAAGTCATAAGCTCGTGCCCCGGTGTCATTGCCGTCATATTCATCAATCGTTCAACGAATCCAACAGGATTTGTAGTGACTCTTTGACGTAGGGGCCGCCTGCTTGCGAGATGAACTCTAACAACTCAGCGTCTGCATTAGGGTTAGCAACAATCCACCGGCGCAAAGATGGCTCGTGTCGGGCTATCCACCACAACACTTCCAGATCAGTTGTTGAATTACAAGCCATGGCTGGCGTCGGTTGCAACGGCGGTTCTGGTGGCGGAGGACGGTTGTACGACCATCGTGTGAGTGAAGTGGTTTGTGCTGTCTGCCGTTGTGTAGATACGTTGCTGTTGTTGTTGGTGGTGATGGTGTTAAGACGCTGCTGCGATGAGGTGACGTGCGACGTGCTGGTGTGCGACGTGCTGGCGTTCGGCGAGATGACATGTGAACGTTGGCTATGTTTTGGCCTTGTAGTGCGCTGAAAAGTATGTTGAAAAATATGGTGGAAGGCGCGTGAAAAATAACTGCTGAACCAATAAAGTTTGTAGCGAATCATAGCGTCACCTCTTCACACAGTATGAGCATTCGTCGTATGGGTCTTGCGTGATATAAAACACAGAAGCCATGGGCATGGTCAAAAACAGTGCTGGATGTATTCAAAGAAAGCGCGCGCTCGCGGGGCATTCTGCCAGAAGCGGTTGTCGTTAAGAATTGCCAAACAGTCAGCAGGGTGGAACCGGTGTCGTTCCATCAGTGCGCACACTATGTCGTTAGCCTCATGTCGAGGAAGTTCCTCCAAAGGGAGCAACGCTAAGTCGCAGGCGGTACGTGCTGGCGTTGTTAAACGCAGTGGCCCCAGAGTTGTTAAATGTTCAGGTGGGGCTTTGCGATTAAATACGCGGATTCTTCGGCCAAAGACGAGCGATCGATAGTGTGAACGCGACAGTACGTCGATAGTGGCAGGGAACTCTCCGCCCATCCATACCCATAATGCTGTGAACATGCATGCGGCTGTTGAATAAGGAACAACTTTTGCGGCAATAACAGCCCTACCATACAGAGTTTGCGCATCGTCGGAACGGTAAGCGTTGCTGGAATCCAGTTTGTGAATCGCTCCGATACCGGCAAGATGATTCAAACTCATTGGACCCGGTAAGTCGCCTGCTTTAAGTAGTGGAGCTGGTCGTGTTGTTGCTGCTGCTGTTGTGTTCGCCATGGCCTGACAATACGCGTGGTGTTGTCAACCACATTGGCAGAAGCGTAGAGTCGGTGGATTTGTGGAAGGGCG
>CAYQJZ010000054.1:0-5739 GCA_964417995.1 uncultured Bifidobacterium sp. | reverse complement strand
TGCCCTGTCCCCGCTGAGCCTGATAATCGGGGCTATGACTCATGTATTGGTGAATGTTGCATGGCCGTATGCAAACGGTCCCCGCCACATCGGCCACGTGGCCGGATTCGGTGTTCCCTCGGATGTGTATGCACGCTTCGAACGCATGAAGGGCAACGATGTCCTTATGGTGTCGGGTACCGACGAACACGGTACCCCCATTCTTGTTGAAGCGGAAAAAGAAGGAGTGAACGCACAAGAGATCGCCGACCGATACAACCGTGTTATCACCAAAGACCTTTGCGATCTCGGTCTCAGCTACGATCTGTTCACCCGCACTACCACCGGTAACCATGAGCGCGTAGTACAAGAGATGTTCACGCAATGCCTTAAGAACGGTTACATCTACAAAGGCATACAGAAAGTTGCTATCAGCCCCTCCACCGGCCGTACACTGCCAGACCGTTACATCGAGGGTGAATGCCCAATCTGTCACACTGACGGCGCTCGTGGCGACCAGTGCGACGCCTGCGGTAACGAGCTCGACCCGGATGAGCTGATCAACCCCGTATCTAAAATCAATGGCGAGTCACCACGTTTTGAAGAAACCGAACACTTCTTCCTTGACCTTCCAGCGCTTGCAGAGGCCAATCTGGCGTGGCTTAAAACGCGCGAAGGTTGGCGTACCAATGTTATTAACTTCTCAATCGGCCTGTTCTCAGAGGTTAAGCCACGTGCTATCACACGCGATATTGACTGGGGTATTCCGGTTCCGGTAGACGGCTGGATTGATAACCCCAACAAGCGCCTGTATGTGTGGTTTGACGCAGTAATCGGCTACCTGTCAGCCTCGATTGAATGGGCACGTCGCAAAGGTGATCCGGAAGCGTGGCGTGACTGGTGGTGTGACCCGTCATCGCCCGGCTACTACTTTATGGGCAAAGACAACATCACCTTCCACTCACAGATTTGGCCGTCTGAGATGTTGGCATACAACGGTCAAGGCTCCAAGGGCGGTGATTCTGGCGAACTGGGTCCGCTGAATATGCCCGAGCAGGTGGTTTCCAGCGAGTTTATGACGATGGAAGGCCGCAAGTTCAGTTCGTCGCGCGGCATCGTCATCTACGTTAAAGACATTCTCGCCCGTTACCCGGTAGACGCAGTGCGTTACTACATTTCAGTTGCCGGTCCGGAAACCTCTGACGCTGACTTTACGTGGGCGGAGTTTGTTCGCCACAACAACGAAGAACTAGCTGCCAGTTGGGGAAATCTGGTTAACCGTGTGGCCAATCTTATGTACAAGAATTTTGGTGAGATTCCTGCGTTGGATGAGTCTCAGATGACTGACGGGGATCGTGCGTTGCTCAGTGAAACCAAGGCTGCGTTTGACACCGTTGGTGATCTGATTGAACGCCATCATCAAAAGAACGCGCTGGCTGAGGCAATGCGCGTTGTCGGCGATATCAACAAGTACATTTCCGCCACCGAACCGTGGAAAATCAAAGACAACCCAGCTCGTCTCGGCACAGTATTGCACGTTGCCGCACAAGCGGTGTCTGACGCGAACCATTTACTGGCGCCATTCCTGCCGCATTCGGCACAGAAAGTGTGGGAGGCGTTAGGTGGAACCGGCGTATTCTCACCGCTTCCACGTATCGAAGAGGTTGACGATCTTGACAAGCCGGGCTTCACCTATCCGATTATCACCGGCGATTATACGCTCGGCAAGACGGTACATCCGTGGGAGAGTGAACCTATCGTTCCAGGGACACCGATTAGCAAACCGACACCGATTTTTGCAAAAATCCCTAAAGAAGCTGTTGACGAGGAATTGGAACGCTTTGAATCTGAGTTAGCAGCACGCCGTGAAGCTGAGGCTCAGCGTCTGGCTGTAGAAAAGGCGAAACTCACCAGCAACAACTAAACGCGGTATGGTTAAGGGACGATGCATCGGCTGACGATCCTGACAGGAAGGACCCATGACCAAGGAACTCGACGTGACGGCCGAACCGGAAAACGAAGCCGTCGAGGGTGCCCCGGCCAATAGGACTAGTGACGTTTACAAAAGCAGCACAGAACCCGCTGTAAAAAATGTAGCGCAAGAGCAAGCGCTGGTGAACGCGACTTCCAAACACCCTGAGGCATCGATCCCTGCCACCGATTTGTCACTGGCTGACATTGAGCGCAGTCGATCGCGCCCGTTGCAATGGGTCGCGTATGTCGCTGTTGTTTTGATAGCGATTATTGCGCCCTATTGGTTAGGTCGTGCTTTGGCCGCAGATCACACCGAATGGGTGATCAATCATCTCACCATGTTCGAGCCACGTGGTGTGGCATTGGTGTCGTGGGCTGTAACCGTTGTGGCATTCGCCGGTCTAGGTGTGGCAATTATCGAGGCGCGCAGCTGGATATGGCGCATTGTGTTTGTTATCGGTCTGGCGGCTGAACAGTTCATCGGTGGATTATGTTTGCTGCGTCTTGACTTCTGGTACTCCACCTACGTGGTGTACGGTGATTCATCTGCACAAGCCAATGCTGCAAATCTCGGTATTATTGCTGCGGGAGTGGCAGTGGCTGTGTACGCAGTGGTTTTTGTTGGATTATTGGTTCTTATTCCTAAAGAGTCGCCGCTGAATGTGCTCACACGCAGTTGGGTGTCTTTTTTAATGTTTTTTGTTATTGAAGTAATCGCCTTGTGCGTTGTGCTGTTTGGTGGTTTGCTCACCGTCGTCTAATGAGTTGAACTGCTTCCAGCTGCATATCCAAGAAGGAAGTAGAAGACAGGTCATAGCTCGCATTCTCTGGCGTGCCGGATGGTCTTGGGTATTTGTATACTAAAGATTTGGCGTGTTTCGCCCGCGGATAGAGAGCGCCAGCGACATCGGGTCGCCGGCACCGCGCAACGACACAAGTAAGGAGGACGCCGTGGCACTGACGGCTGAAGAGAAGCAGAAGATTATTTCCGAGTACGCAACTCACGAGGGTGACACGGGCTCCCCTGAGGTTCAGGTTGCGCTGTTGACCAAGCGCATCGCTGATCTGACTGAGCATCTCAAGATGCACAAGCACGATCACCATTCCCGTCGTGGTCTGCTGCTGATGGTTGGTGACCGTCGTCGTCTGCTCGATTATCTCAAGCGCGTGGATATCAACCGTTACCGTTCCCTGATTGAGCGGCTCGGTCTGCGCCGATAACACAATTCTTCCGCCCGAGCATTGTGCTCGGGCGTTTTTGCATGTCGCCATTCTGACGAGAGGTTGACAACGAGGAAAGCCCGAGGCTCGGGCATAGAGGCGAGGAAAACTACAACGAGGAGCGCGCAGCCGGGTATACTGCGCACGGCATGCATGATGTGAAGGCAAAGAAGTAGCAAGTTAGGTAGAAAAACAAAAGGAGTAACCCGTGGAGGGTCCTGAAATCAAGGCCGTTGAGGCTGTTATTGACAATGGGTCGTTCGGCAAGCGTACGCTGCGTTTCGAGACAGGGCGTCTCGCACAGCAAGCCGACGGTGCTGTTGCCGCGTATTTAGATGATGATTCAATGGTGTTGTCCACCACCACTGCTGGTTCCAGCCCGAAGGAGAACTACGACTTCTTCCCGCTGACTGTGGACGTTGAAGAGAAGATGTACGCCGCTGGTAAGATTCCTGGCTCGTTCTTCCGCCGTGAAGGGCGCCCGAGCTCGGAAGCTATTTTGGCTTGCCGCATTATTGATCGTCCACTGCGTCCGTTGTTCCCCCACACGCTGCGCAACGAAGTACAGGTTGTTGAAACTGTTCTCGCTATTAACCCTGATGATGCTTACGATGTAGTTGCTCTGAACGCTGCTTCAGCGTCGACAATGATCTCCGGTCTGCCGTTTGAAGGCCCGGTTTCTGGCGTTCGCTTGGCGTTGATTGACGGCCAGTGGGTGGCGTTCCCTCGCTGGAGCGAACGTGACCGTGCAGTGTTTGAAATCGTAGTTGCCGGTCGCGTGGTAGAGAATGGCGACGTGGCAATCGCCATGATCGAGGCTGGTGCTGGCAAGAACGCCTGGTCTCTGATCTACGACGAGGGTCAAATCAAGCCGGACGAAGAGGTTGTGGCTGGTGGTTTGGAAGCTGCCAAGCCGTTCATCAAGGTTATTTGCGAAGCTCAGGTTGAACTCAAGCGCATTGCTGCTAAAGAAACCAAGGAGTTCCAGCTCTTCCCTGAGTACACGGACGAGCTGTATGCGCGTATCGACCAGATTGCACATGACGACCTCAACGAGGCATTGTCTATTGCGGAGAAGTTGCCGCGTCAGGATCGTATTGCTGAAATCAAGCAGCATGTTGAAGACACATTGGCTGGCGAATTCACCGACATGGACGATGCGGAGAAAGACAAGGAGATCGGCAACGCGTTCAAGGAACTGCAGCGCCAGATTGTTCGCCGCCGCATTCTCACTCAGGATTACCGCATCGACGGTCGCGGTTTGCGTGACATCCGTACCCTGTCTGCTGAGGTAGATATGGTGCCGCGCGTGCACGGTTCTGCTCTGTTCCAGCGCGGTGAAACCCAGATTCTGGGTGTGACTACGCTGAATATGCTCAAGATGGAGCAGCAGGTTGATGCGTTGTCTGGTCCGCAGTCCAAGCGTTATATGCACAACTACGAGATGCCTCCGTATTCGACTGGTGAAACCGGCCGCGTAGGCTCTCCGAAGCGTCGCGAAATTGGCCACGGTGCTCTTGCTGAGAAGGCTATTGTGCCGGTGCTGCCGAGCCGTGAAGAATTCCCATATGCCATCCGTCAGGTTTCTGAGGCTATTGGTTCCAACGGTTCAACCTCGATGGGCTCCGTGTGTGCTTCGACATTAAGCTTGCTTGCTGCCGGTGTGCCGCTGAAGGCTCCGGTTGCTGGTATTGCAATGGGGCTGGTTTCCGGCGATATCGACGGTCAGCACATCTACAAGACACTCACTGACATTCTGGGTGCTGAAGATGCGTTCGGCGATATGGACTTCAAGGTGGCTGGCACCTCTGAGTTCATTACTGCTTTGCAGCTCGATACCAAGCTCGACGGTATTCCTGCCGACGTGCTGGCAGCTGCACTGCAGCAGGCCAAGGAGGCTCGCACCACGATCCTCGAAGTGATTAACGAGTGCATCGATGGTCCGTCTGAGATGAGCCCGTTTGCGCCGCGTATTATCACTACCGCTGTTCCGGTTGAGAAGATTGGTGAAGTTATCGGCCCGAAGGGCAAGATGATCAACCAGATTCAGGAAGAAACTGGTGCTGAGATCTCTATTGAAGACGATGGCACAGTATTCATCTCCTCTGAGGGTGGTGACGCAGCCGAAAAGGCCAAGCAGGTTATCGACCAGATCGCCAACCCGCATGTGCCAAAGGCTGGTGAAACCTACAACGGCAAGGTTGTTAAGACCACGAGCTTCGGTGCGTTTGTTAACCTCACACCGGGTACTGACGGTTTGCTACACATCTCACAGATTCGTAACCTCGCCAACGGTGAGCGTATTGACGCAGTAGAAGATGTGTTGAAGGAAGATGACACCGTTGAGGTAGTCGTGCAGGGTGTTGACGAGCGTGGCAAGATCAGCCTGGCAATTCCTGGTTTTGAAGATCAGGAATCGTCACAGCATCGCGAGCGTTCTGATCGCGATGATCGCCGTGGCGGACGTGGTGGCCGTCGTCCTGAGCGTGACGACCGCCGTGGTGGTTACCGTTCCCGCCGTGATTACGACGATGACCGTGATTACGATGATCGTCCGCGTCGCCG
>CAYQJZ010000053.1:0-9557 GCA_964417995.1 uncultured Bifidobacterium sp. | reverse complement strand
GACGCGGGCGCAACAAGCCTTAAAATCGAGGGTCGTTCAAAAAGCACGTACTACGTTGCCGCAATGACAAACGCATACAAAACCGCGGTAAACGAGTACATGATGCAGCGCGGATTTGAGAAAATTGACGGCACAGAAATCACCCCATTCCACGACCGTGTACGCCGTACCGAATATGGTGAAAAACCGCGCATTGGTCGAGAGGCTACTGATATCGGAACACCGCAACCTGATCACGTTGAACTACCTCAGTGGCTGCGCGAGGAACCATACAAAGTTGCACACCGCGATTACAGTACAGGTTTCTACTATCCTGACCATCCCGTTACACAGAACACGGATCGTAGCCATTACTTCCGCGAATGGTTGGTAGTTGGCGAAGTGATCGGTTGGACGCCGCGAGACGGTGGGCGTGTTGTCCTGATGAGTCGTAACAAAATCGAAGGCGGCCAACTTGTGGAATTTCTCATCCCCGGTGGTGAACCTTACTCATACACGGTGCCCGGAGGCGATTTCCGTGATGAGAACGACGAACCGGTAGATATGATCAACAACCCGGCGCATGTGTTCTCCATGCCATGTCCGCAACCGATGCCTGCTAATGCTGCGATTCGTTCACGGACCAAAGCGCCCACGCTTAAAGCGTGACCGTCACCGCCATCGATAGGATGGTGCACATGACGCAGCCTGACTACGACGACAATATTCTCAACAGTTCCGCCATCAGTCCGCTTGACAAGCAAGGGCGGGCGATCCCGGTCACCATTCCCATAGCGCTTGCTCCTGGCGTTACTGTTGTGTACACAACGCGACTTGGTGGTGTGAGCAAAGGTGATTTTGCTGGACTGAATCTCGGCGGTAAGGGCGGCGATCATCCGGCGCATGTGGAATCCAACCGTGAGGCGCTCGCCCGGCAGATTGGCGCGCATTTATCGCTTGTCAACCAGGTGCATTCGGGTACTGCTGTTGACATTGACGAGCATTTTACAGTGAACACTACGCACGGTTTCGACGCCTCAGGCACTCACCGTAACGAGAGCGCTCATACTTCTGCTACGTCTGGTACTTCTGCTGAATCAACAGGTTCCTGCACCAACAGGGCAGCATCTTCCCACAGTGCAGAAGACGCAGACAATAGTGACGCTGCCAGCATGCCAGCACAATCCATTCTTGAGGCTGACGCACAGGTTACCTCCCTTAATGGTGTCGCTCTTGGCATTTTCGCTGCCGACTGCCTACCCGTCATGCTTGCTGACGCGGAAGCCGGCATTATTGGTGCTGCACATTGCGGCCGCCGTGGTCTGCAAAACGGCGTAATCGCCCACACCGTGCGTTTGATGGAAGATAAGGGAGCATGTACTGAACGCATTGTGGCCACACTTGGCCCATGCATTTGCGGCGACTGCTACGAGGTTGGTGACGCTATCGCCGACGAGTTTGATGCTCAATTCCCCGGCACCTTCACTCTCACACGTTTTGGCGGCCCAGGTATCGATATTGCAACAGCAGCTCAACAAGATCTGGTAGCGGCTGGTATTCCTCAAGACAACATCATTTCATCGCGCTCTCGCGTAGCAGCTGCCACACAGTACTTGTCTGAAGACGAAGAACTGGCGCAATTGTGTCGCGATGACGGTGAAGGTGAACCAGAACTGGCAGATCGCATCACTGGTGTACGCCACAGCTTGTGTACGGTAGAAAATCCGCTGTGGTATTCGCACCGGCGTGCTGCGCTCGCGGGCAAAAGTCGCGAAGGCCGTCTACTGGCGTTAATTGTGCAGCAATAACGTGTGCACGTGTGTTGTGTTTATATGTCCATGTGCACGTTGTGTGCGTGTGTGTATGTCAAGTAGGCGGCTGACGGTAAATGCCAGAGTTAGGCAAGTCACACTGCAGCATAGTGCACAGCACGCAATACACAGTCACAATACAGTGTCGCAGAAGAGATTCAGTGCAGAAGTGTTATGCCGCTATGAGAGCGGAAACGCACGAGTTTTACGGTGGTGGGTATGAGTTCTGACGAGAGAAGAAGCAGCACCGAAGGTTGTGGTGCACCCAGCAATGCTGCCGCTGCGCATCGTCGCGCTGCTGCTCCTGTGGTTGCAGTGGTGTTAGCTGCCGGTTTTGGTACACGCTTTGACCCAGACAACCCCAAACAGTTGGTATCCGTAGGTTGCAAACCAATTGTGTGTTGGAGTATCGAAGCTTTTGAAAAGAATACGCGAGTTAGCGATATCGTTGTTGTTGTCAACCCGAGGGTTCGCAACACCGTCGAACAGTTGATTGACAAAGCTGGCTACCCGAAAGTGCGGATGATTCTCAACGGAGGTGCCGAACGCGTCGATAGCACCACAGCAGCACTTGCTGCGCTCGCTTCGGCTGGAATCCCACAAGATGCCAAAATACTCATACACGACGCTGTACGCCCATTTGTGGCAGCTACATCAATCGATGGTTGTATTGACGCTCTCGACACTTTCTCGGCAGTAACCGTTGCTGTTGCTTCCACCGACACCGTTCTGCTAACCAGTGATCATGACGGCACGCAGGTGGTGCGTTCAGTGCCAGAGCGCTCACACACTTTCCGTGCACAAACGCCGCAGGCTTTCCGTTTCGCCACCATTCGTCATGCTTACGAGTTGGCAGCGGGAGACCCTGATTTTCACCCGACTGACGATACACGCGTAGTTGTTGATTACTTGCCGGATGAGCCGGTTGCCATTGTGGCGGGAAGTGAAACCAATCTCAAAGTCACCACGCCCGACGATATGCCGACAGCTGAGCGTATTGCTGACAGTTTGCTCAAACGACAATTGGCAAGCGACAAGCGGTAAGGGGGCATTTGACAATCAGTAATTGAGGTAACCGGCAAACGGCAAGTAATCAGCGTTGGTCAACAGGCTGCATTAATACATCAAGCACAGCGCGAACAGAAAGAGCACTATTAGATATTAGACTGGAACGCATGCAGCAGTTCAGTGTGGTGATTTCTGGCTTTGACCATTATGAAGACATTGATGTCAATCCATCTGCCGAAGTACCCAAATTGGTTGCCGAACAAGGAATTGGTATCTCATCAGATGCCGACGATCCCTTAGCTGACGTATCAGTTACCATTCACGCGGTGACTTTGCCAATCAGCTTTACTAACTCATGGCCCCAACTGTTGGAAGCCATTGAAGCTGCTCAACCCGATATTGTTATCGCCACCGGTTTCAAATATGCGGCGCGCGGCATTGCTCTCGAACGTTGCGCCACCAACATGATGGATATTGTTGACGAGGACGATGTCGCCAGTATTCAAGCTAATGCTGCTACCACACTGCGAACAGAAGAGACACGTGCTGAACGCCAGCCAATTGCCCCGGATGGGCCAGCAGCATACTGGACAAAACTGCCACTGCATGCGATTCTTACCGATTTCGCCAAACATAACATCCCTGCCACATTGAGTTCCGACGCTGGAACCTACGTGTGCAACTCGCTGTTCTATCACTTGCTTTGCTGGACGTCAGTCCAGAAAAAGAATGTACTGTCCGGATTCGTCAGCTTCCCTAAAGTTACCGAGTCGCATTCGCAAACCGGTTTGACGCTTGACCAGCAGGTTGAAGCATGCCGCGACGTTATCCGCGAAGCTATCCATTACCATCTGCATCCTTCATCGCAAGAGATTCTGCTCTCCTAAATACATCACTACGTTTCTAAATAAACCCCGTATTATTGCGCTCTGTGTGATGATGTGAAGGATTCTTGGCGTTTGCTCAGTCTTATCAGCTAAAGTCGTTACTATGTGCGCGTCAACGCGCTTGCTGACACGACGGTGAAAGGACAAAGGCGATGGTGGATCGGTTCCCGACCGCGTTACGTGGGTACGACAAGGAGAAAGTAGACAACGCGTTCGTGGCGTCACAGAGCATGCTTAACGACCTGCGGTCGCAGGTAGCCAAAAGTGACGAAACAATTCTTCAACTACAAGCCGAACTGCAAAAAGAGCGGAGTAAAGCCAATGACGCAGAACCGTCGTTCGCGTCGCTAGGAGCTAACGCTCAGCAAATGCTTGCTTCCGCTGAGCAAACCAGCAGTGAACTCATCGAACGTGCTAAGAAAGACGCTGCAGCAACCAAAGAAGCCGCTCGCAGAGAGGTTGAAACCCTTATCAACAATGCCAAACTCGATGCGCAGCATATCGTTGACGATGCCAACGCCAAGTCCGACACTATCCTTACTAAAGCGCGAAACGAGGCAGGGAGTCTGATCGCCAGTGCTCAAGAGGAAGCCGCTCAACTGCGTGCAGAAACCGCCAAAGTCATCACCGAACAGCGTGACGCTGTTGACTTGGAATTGACAAACTCGCGTGAGGAACACCACAAGCGCCTTGCCGCTGAACGCGCCACACAAGAGCGTGAGATTGCTGACATGCGTGCCGAGACTACACAACAGATTTCTGAACAGCGCAAAACTGCTAATGATGAGATCGCTCGACTCAAGAGTGAGAATAACGATCGTATTGAAACCGCTCTCGCTGAAGCAAACAAGAAGCTGGCATCTGTGCGTGAGCAAGCGTCAAAGCTGCTGAATGAGGCCCAGCGCAAGGCCCGAGATATTACCGAGGAAGCACAGTCTCAAGCTCAGCAGATCACTGATGAAGCTGAAGTGCAGCGCACGCAAACCGTCAGCAAGGTTAATGCTGAAGTCGAGCAGATCCGCGCTGATATCGCCAGCCAGCAAGATGAAGCCACTCGCAAAGTTAACGACCTGCTTGAACATCTCGAAGAGCGCCGTGCACAAGCTAAGCGCGAAGCAGAAGAACTGCTTGATCAGGCCAAAACAATGCGTGACGAGGCTGATACCTATGCGGCTGCCAAACGTGACGAGGCTGATGCTCAGGTTGCCGCTATTCTCGCTAAGGCCAGCGAAGATGCCGAAGCGCAGATTGAAGAACGTCGCCAAGCTGCTCAGTCTGAGCTGGATAGTTTAAACAAGCGTATTGAAGAACTGCAAGGTCGCGAAGCACAAATCACCCAACGTGTAAGCGAACTGCGTTCAATGTTCTCCAACGCTTTCAGTGGTTTGGGATTCGGCGATGCTGGCTCTGCTATCGCTCCGGATGTGCCCGTAGTTAATGCGGTCGCCAGTGACTTGTCTGATGGCGGAGAAAGCAGCGACACCAACAGCGACAGCACTATTGACAATAATGATGGCGACATTGCTGCCGCTGAAATCGCCAACGAGATCATCATGAGCAGTGATAATGATGTGGTTGCAGGCGGCGAGGCCAATAGCGCTGAATTACGGGAGTAGCGCCTCTATACCACGTGTATTCACCGCATATGAGCGTTCAAATATTTCGCTCGGTGTGTGACTGGTCGCATCCATTGACGAATCCAGCTACACTCTGCAAGTGATTACGTAGGCGGCATCTGGTGTGTTGCACTTTGCCAGGTGCTGTACAAATAGTGCGCAATCTGCCAGCGAATCGAATTACAGAGGCGTTTTGTTAGCGATGCGCACATAGTGTTGATGACGCAACGAGTGCAAGAAGAAAGGAACGACATGACCGAGATTAGTCCTCTGGACAGCGGCAAGCTGGAAGCAATGCGCGATAACTTTGATGCGAACCCATATTCGCGTCTGGCGATGAACGCTGTTACGACGTCCGGCATCGACAACGTGGCTCGTAACTATGATCGCGCTCGTCTGCTGCAGCGCCGCTTCTCCGTGACTGTAGATAACGGCACGGTAACCCACCAGGATCGCTCGGGTCGTTGCTGGCTGTTCAGCTCGCTGAACGTGGCTCGTTTTGTTGCCAAGAAGAACATGGGGCTTAAAGAGTTCGAGTTCTCGCAGAACTACGCGATGTACTACGACAAGCTCGAGCGCATCAACTATTTCCTTAACGATGTGGCTGCACTCGTACGTGCCGGCGAACCATCGGATTCACGTATTATCCAGCATCTGCTCGCTGACGTAATGGGCGATGGTGGCCAGTGGACGATGGCAATGAACGTATACAAGAAGTACGGTGCTGTGCCAAAGGATCTGTATCCGGAAACCGCATCATCAAAGAACACCGGCCCGATGAATACGAGCCTGCGTTCGATGTTGCACACGGCAGTAGCACATATGTATGCTGATCCGTCAAAGATTGACGAGGTTGTGTCCAAGGGTGTGGAAGACGGTCATCGTATTCTGACAATCCACCTCGGTGAGCCGCCGAAGAGCTTCGACTGGGAGTGGACTGATTCGGATGGTAACTTCCATCGCGACGGTGAGATGACGCCGGTCGAGTTCTGGGAGAAGTACGTGGATGCCGGCTTGGAAGATTACGTGTGCCTGGTTGACGACCCGCGTTCTGAACACCCGAAGGGCAAGAAGATTTCTATCGAACACTTGGGGAACGTGGCGGGCGGTGACCCGACCGAGTACCTCAACGTGCCGAACCAGTTCATGAAGGATTGCGTACGCCGCATTCTGTCTGAACAGGGCATTCCGGTGTGGTTTGGCGCTGACTGCCATCCGATGATGGACCGCGAGTCTGGTGCATGGGCGACTGACCTGTTTGAATATGACCGCGTGTACGGCGTGGATTTCGATATGGACAAAGAGCAGCGCGTGCGCTTTGGCGAGTCTGCTATGAACCACGCAATGGCGTTTGTTGGCGTTGACGTGGCCGATGATGGTACAACGACCCGCCGTTGGCGCGTGGAGAACTCGTGGGGCGACAAGATTGCCGATAAGGGTTACTTCACGATGAGCGACGACTGGTTCACCGAGTACGTGTATGAGGTGGCTGTTCCTAAGTCGATGCTTCCTGAGGAGTATCAGAAGGCTCTCGAAGAACCCGCTATTGCCCTGCCAGCATGGGATCCTATGGGAGCGCTCGCCTGAACCACATGCTGTTAAGCAGACATTCGGTGGACTCTATGGGTATGGGCTGCGGGTGTGAACACGCAGAGTACAGCGAAGATGGCGTTGGGGCTGCTGTAAGCAGTTCAAAGCGGCAAGGCCGAAGGTCATTGGTTTGAGTCAACACACGATGTCAGTGCGGTAAACGACAATGAGGAAACAGTCCACAAGGCTGTTTCCTCATTTTTTAACGGATTAAGTTTGGCAGGGGTTACGCAGCGTGGTAACTCGACATAACCTTCTTCCTTACCACCAGCCAATACAAAGGTAATATCGGAGCTATAGCTCTCCAATGTGTCGGTGGTTTTCAGTATTAGTGCTGTTTAAACCTTGTAAATATGCCTTGAAAGTTGGGTCGGTTTAACTTTGCACCCGGTCAAAATGTGTTGATGGTTGACCTATAAGCCTAATATTTGCAGCGTAATCTCACCCAATGAAGTAAAACAGACGCTATATCTGCTTAATATTTGTGATATTGAGACACGGGTATTGTGCAAAAACCCACGTTTTAGACACATTACCGAGCATTGTTGTATTGAGTTGAGTTGTACTAGTGTTCCATGGTGTACAGCAACACCCTCACTATGCGTGCTATCCCACGATGTAACCGTTAGTGTTGGTCGTCCGTGGGCATCGGCTATGGTGAGGTTCTTGGCATCATTGTGGCCGTGTAGTGTATATGCAGCGGCTCCGCCCACGACATGAGTTAAGAGAGGTGAAAGATGGCTGGTCTGCGTGGTCCCGATAGTTCCGAGGATGAACGTCGTTTTGATGAGCGTGCCGTCTTTCCGGAAACCGTGGATGTCAATATTCGTCAGCTTGACCCAATTCCCGCTCCGCGTGCGTTTCTTAAAGAATTGCCACTGACTGAAGAATTAAGCGATTTTGTATTGTCTTCTCGCCAGGAGATCCGCAACGTGCTGCATGGTCGAGACGATCGCCTGCTAGTTATCGTCGGACCATGCTCAATCCACGACCCCAAGGCGGCTTATGAGTATGCCGAAAAACTGGCGGCAGTAAAACGCGAGGTCAACGATCAGCTGGTTATTGTGATGCGCACATATTTTGAAAAACCGCGCACCACAATCGGCTGGAAGGGGTTGATTAACGACCCTGATCTTGATGGTCGTTTCAATATTCGCAAAGGTATGTGGCTGGCACGCAAAGTACTCACCGACGTGCTGTCTCTGGGACTGCCTACCGCCATTGAATGGTTGGATCCGATCACTCCACAATACTTGTGCGATCTGATCTGCTGGGGTGCTATCGGTGCGCGTAACACTGAATCTCAGGTGCATCGCGAATTGGCGAGCGGACTGTCAATGCCAGTTGGGTTCAAGAATTCAACGGATGGTTCTGTCAAGGCAGCTGCTGACTCTTGCTATGCGGCTGCGTTTGAACATCATTTCCTGTCTATCAACCTTGATGGGAGAGTAATTTCTGCCGAAACCAAAGGCAACCCAGACTGTCATCTTGTGCTGCGCGGGTCGAGCCACGGTCCGAACTACGATGCCGAATCTGTTGCCGAAGCAATGCGGGCATTGCAGGAGTCCAAAGCTACTGGCCCCAGTGAACACGGTTTAATTATTGATGCTGCACACGGTAACTGTGGTAAAGACGAGAGCCGCGAGGCTGAGGTGATCGAAGAGATTGCAGCCCGTATTGCCGCCGGTGAAGATGGCATTCTCGGCGTCATGATGGAAAGTTTCCTTGTTGGCGGACACCAAAAGCCGGCACCGCTTGATCAACTGGTATACGGCCAGTCCATCACTGACTCTTGTGTGCCATGGGATCGCACCGAGCAGCTGCTCCATATGCTTGCTGACGCTGTTGCTACTCGTCGTGCTTAAACAGCTCGCATAGAATGTGTGGCTAAAACACTGAACTACAATGAGCCACTGTAGCGAGCCTCGGAGCGCTGGAAAGAGATATGGCACATATTTGCATCTTGCGCGGTGAGTAAGGCGTAGGTAACGAAAGGCAATAAATATGGCAACAGTGGCAATCATTGGAGCAATGGACGAGGAAGTGGCGCTGATCGCTAAGGCTCTCAACAACGTAACTCGTAGTGAAGCAGCGAGCATGACCATCACACGCGGCACGCTCACTGCGGACGATGGCTCTGAGAACACTGTTGTGGCCACAGTTGGTGGCATGGGATTGGTTAATATTGCCGCGACCACACAGTACTTGATTGACGATTGTCATCCGGACGCTGTTATTTTTACCGGTATTGCAGGCAATCTGAATAAATCACTGCATATCAACGATGTGGTATTAGGCGGCACACTGCGTTATCTCGACACTGATATGCGTTTGGTTGGTCAGTGGAAACCCGGCACTGCCGACAATCCGGTTACTGAATACCATTCCGATCAGCGTCTGCTCGATATTGCCAGCACCGTACTCGACAGCATGGGCATCACCCATATTACCGGCGTAATCGCGTCGGGCAACTACTTTGTCGATACGCCAGAGCAGGTCAATCGCGTCATCGCAGAAACCAATGCCGATGCAGTAGAAATGGAAGGTGCTGCTGTTGTGCAGGTTGCTGCCCGCAACGATGTTCCTGCACTGGTCATCCGCGCGTTAAGCGATAACGCCGATACCGATTACGAGGTGTTTCGCGAGTTTGACATCTCGGAATATGC
>CAYQJZ010000052.1:0-10094 GCA_964417995.1 uncultured Bifidobacterium sp. | reverse complement strand
TGAGCTGCACCATTGGACGGTTTGTTGGTTCAACCTCGCCAAGACCATCAGCATTCATGTCATCAGCACCGGCGTGGAACACTGTATCGCTCACTGTGACGCATTGTGGATACTGAGCAATGTGCTCGGCGTCTACATGGAGCATATGCAAATCGCTGCCATTGTCAATTCCTTCGGCACAGAAAGTGATTGGGCCGCGCGTAAACGCTACCTTGCCCGCATCCTCACGTACATGTGGATTTGCTGCAAGCATCCGAACCGGCATAGGGAAATCAAAAACAATTGTGTCGCCATCATGCCAATCGCCAGCACAATACAGATAACCATCGCGCACTGTTTGCGTGATGGGCAGGCGGTGTGCAGTTGCAGTACTACTGCTGGGCTCCTCGCCAGGCCTATTATTAGTTGCGTCATCGCCAGCCATCACAATATTCACGGCATTAGCAGCAGAATCACCGCCAGCCCATGCGGGCAAACGGAAAGCTAATGTTGCTGGTACTGACGTGTTCTGTGAGTTATTGTCGGCAGTTGGAATATGCAGTGTCATCTTTCCTGCACCATGCCATGGCATTGCTGACGTCATCTCCATGTGCAGCGCACGCCCGTTTATATCAACAGTCACTTCACCGCCAATATACAAATGCGTGAACAAAGTGGATGAATCATCGCTCAGCGTGTAGGCATATTGCTGAATGGATTCAACAGTACGGGAGATATTCGGTGGGCAACAAGCACAACCAAACCACTTCTGCCGTACTGGTTTAACGTGGAATTTGCGTTCGTCACGATAACAAGCTGTGGGGTTAACCTCCAACGGATTGACATAGAAGAAGCTCTTGCCATCTAACGCCATACCAGCCAGCATGGTGTTGTACAGTGCGGCTTCCATTACATCGGCGTATTCGGCGACTGGGCGAATTTGTAGCATTCGGCGGGCAAAAAATGCCAGTCCGATTGCCGCACATGTTTCGGAATATGCTGTGTCATTCGGCAAATCGTAGTCAAACGAGAACGATTCACCAATATGCGTACCGCCAATACCGCCAGTCACATATAGTTTGCGATCTACAATATTGCGCCACAAGCGTTCACAGGCGGCAGCTAATGCTGAATCATCGGTGAGCCGTGCCACATCAGCAACACCAGAGTAAAAGTAGGTAGCACGCACCGCATGGCCTACAGCCTCATCTTGTTCAACTACCGGCTTATGAGCTTGATAGTAGGCATACGGCATCGGCACATTCTCGTTAGGGACATACGGTGTACCGTCATACTCAGCACGGGCACGGTCCTCTTGCTCAAAATACAGCGGTTGTTGACCGCGTTCAGTAACGAAATACTGTGCAAGGTGGAGATATCGTTGCTCGCCTGTGGTCTCGTATAGTCGCACCAACGCCATTTCAGCAATTTCGTGACCAGGATAGCCGCGCAGCTTGCCAGGATCTGTGCCGAACACCGAATCAACGTAGTCAGCGAAACGACAGGCAGCATCAAGCAACTTGCGCTTACCTGTGCCCTGATAATACGCCACGGCTCCCTCAATCAAATGTCCCAGACAATACAGTTCATGGTGGTCTCGCAGATTCGTAAAGTGACGGTCCATGCCGTTGAGAATGTAATACGTGTCGAGGTAGCCATTATCTAGCTGAGCATCGCAGACAATATCAATTGCCGCGTCGGCAGTAGCTTCCAACTCAGGATCAGGATGATGAACGAGGCTGTAACCAACAGCTTCAATCCATTTTGAAAAATCAGTGTCTTGAAAAAGAAAACCATAGAAGGTATCAGGATCAGGATTATCTGGATTGTCAGGCAACGACTCAAAACCACGATATGTATACGTCGGCGGGGTAAAAGTCTTATCATCGCGCTGTTTAGCAGCATTCTGACGGGCGGCGGCTGTGAAATTATGCATACAATAACTTGGCGCCGCTCCAGGCACTTTGTCGTTAAGAGCATCCCACTGATAGGGAATTACTGCGGTACGAACCAATTCTTGCTCTGTTCCCCAGAAGTCGTCGTTAACAGTGACATGCTGAAGTGGCAAGGGTTTGCTGTGTAATGAAGAAGCAGACGAGTTCATCTGGCAAGTCTTTCTAATCAACAGACAGCAGTAAGACGAACCGGGGCAAGCCTCATTGCTGGTCAGGTGGCGAAATCGGTCAGTAGACGACAATGTAACGCCACCATCACCGCAAAAAAGGTGGATAAATCGTTGACGTAGTGGATGAACCGTAGCGACGTTTACCAGTCGACCGGTAGTTACTACGTTGCAGCGCCTATATGCCGCGCACTATTTCAGGAGAAATCCAGATAATCAATAAATGCTTGCGGGTAGTTAGCACCACTCTCTTCCGTATTACCGAAAGCGAGCAACGTATCGCTGGGCATACCATCAATAGACGTCCATGTGTTCGAACGTGACAAATCCAGCGCTGTGTATACCACATCACCTTCATCGTCATCCGTTACCGTTATCTCAACAACTACGCCAGCCTCTTGTAACTCGTTGAACTGATCGGCATCTAACACATCCTCCAACGAGGTGATCAAACCGCGCTCGCAGATCATCTGCATCGTGTCCTCATCGGTGATGATGGTGTTGATCGAACCTACTGAAGTCTGGGTAAGCAGTCGTGCGCTGCTATCGACAGAGCCATTCGCAGTGCCGGATTCGGTGAGTTGGAAGTTGCCATCGTAACTCATAAGTTCCGCATCGAGACCGCTGGCATCGGCAAAATCTTCTTCAAGCTCCTCCATTTGTTCAGAGATATCAGAAGACAGATTGATACCCGCAACAGACAACAGTGGGTCAGGATCTTTGGTTACATACTCGTAGACGAATACAACCACCATTACTACGGCGATAAAGGCAACAACGGCAGCCGGGAGAAAATGTTGCACAAAAAATGGCAGTTTATCTTTTAATGGCAGCTCGCGGAAGGTTTGCCACTTGGATTGCTTAGCGTAGGTGTTGGTGCTGGTCAGTCCGGCAAGAGCTTCCTGCTGTTCGGTAGACAGAATAATGCCTTCACGAGTGGCACCGTCAGTAAAAGATGAAGTGTTATCAGGTGTGCTACCAGTGGGGGAAACGTTGTTCTTTTTGTTGCTGTCGTGTTCCATCACTGAGCTCTCCGTTTCCCGTAGACGCGATAATACGCGAATGTCATACAACCACATGACATAGCAGTTATGAGCCAAAACTCTCGGCATAGAGTCTACACTGCCAGCCTGTACCTTTAGCTCATGTGCTGAACGCGTTCGCAGTAAGCAACGTAATAACTGTTAGAGGACGTGACGAGACGCAAATAGTGCAAAGCGGTGAGGTTTAGAAAAAACATCGGCTTTGCGGCTTGTTAGGGGAGAGAATGTCATCCCTGACAAGCTGTTGGTTTTGTGGTTGTTGACTTGTCGTACTAGCACTGGAACTGGAATCGGAAGAGTCGCTAAACTCTGCCCAGGTTACAAAACAATCCATAACCCCTTCAAACAAATTTGCTCAACAAACCGGACGTTATCGAATGCGTTCTTACTTGTAACGACTCCAAATAGTTGTGTTTACATTCTTATTTGGTACATAATACGCTGTGAGTAGCAGCGTATATGCCACCAACTGTGGCTGCCCTCCACGCCGACCACCCCTGGCGTTTGGTGATCGTCTCACTGGAAGTGGCACCCAACGACGAGCTATCAGCACGAGTCAGATCAAATAACATATCCAACAGTTGCGAATCATGTTCCACACGGTCAGCAAGTTCAGCGACCACAGAAGGATCATTCGGGTCTCGTCCAGTGGCAAAATTCGATAGCGTTAAATGCTCACGTACCAACACGGTGGCCATATGCACAACTGAATCGTTATATCCCATGCGTTGCAAAATTGCTGGCACATGACGTGCCCCCTCGGCGGCATGATCGTTAATACCAGGGCGCTTGCCAATATCGTGCAGCAGACCAGCTAACAACAAAGCCGCGTAATGAGTGTCGTCATAATACTGCTCCTGTTGCGTAGCTTCACCGCGCCCGGTCGCTTTAACAGCGGCCTCGGCAGGATTTGGACGGCGACGACTAAGTAAAGAGACGACTTGAACCATATGCTGATCGATGGTGTAACGATGCGCTGCCGACGCACTTGGACGATTACGCACACCCAGCCATTCGGGCATCCACCGACCTGGAATACCGACAAAATCCAAATCTTCCCATACGTCTGGTAATACTTCACCACAGGCAAGCAAACGTAGGAATAAATCCCGTGATTCGTTATCCCACTGGTAATCGTTAACAGGGCAACGTGTCAAACTGGACAATGTTACCGTGCTAATCGGCAAACCATGCTCTCCTGCAGCAACGGCAGCACGCAACGGCAGTATGGAATCTGCGGTAGGATCCACACCCGGTGCGAGCACAATCTCACCTTCATGATGGGCGATACCGGGGGCGAGTATGTCAAATTTTGGAGCTTCACGGCGCCCTCCAGCACGTGGATGAAACATTTGAAAGAACGCAAAACGGGGACGTTCATGGGTAAGGGAATGCTCAGCACGCGACGCAGTGGCATCATAAGAAAAAGCGATAATACGACCCAAACGCGCAATCAGCGTCATCACATCATCAATCGAAACAGCGGCGCGTTCCTCTTCCGGTAATGTCGGGTCAGCTAACCCCAGCATGGCGGCAACCTTGGGCTGATAGGGTGTCAGCAACATATTTGTGTCTTTATTCGCTGCCAAATGAATACAATCACGCACATCAAGCAGACGTTCAACAGCTTCGTCATAGGAGCCATGTGGACGATCAGCAAGCCAGGATGCAGCAAGGGCAGAAATAAGCACACTGTCACGCAAACCGCCACGCGCTTCTTTGATATTAGGCTGGTTGAGGTAAGGCAAACGGCCGGATTCTTCAAGTCGTGACTGCGCAGATTTCAACAGTTCCGGCAAACGTTTACGTGCAGCTTTGCGCCAACGGCCAAGAATAGAGGTAGCAGTGCTTTCGATCAATTGCGTATCTCCAGCGACTGGCCGCACATCCAGCCAGCCCATAGCAGCAGGCAAATCGTAGTCAGTAACAGCCTCGCACTGTGCTTGCGAACGTACGGAATGATCAAGGTCAAGTCCGCTATCCCATAGCGGATACCACAATCCATTTGCCAACTCGTTGAGTTGGGACTCGTTAAGCGCGTGCCCATCGTGAATTAACACGAGGTCAAGATCCGAGCATGGGCCGACTTGCCCGCGTGCAAGTGAACCGACTGCCGCTAACCCCACACCTTCACTGGGTACGTCAAACGACATTGATGAGACAACATCGCTCCACAAACACGCGAGCCGGTTCATAGCCAGTTCAGTGCGTTGTTGGCGTTTTGCTGTGCCATTGCGGTAGACGCCGTCATCATCTGGTTGGCTGAGGTCAAGAAACTGCTGTTTGAGACCATCCACGGCTGAAGTCATTGGTTAGCTCCTTAAGAAGTCAGCGTCGACTGTGGTATCAAAAAGAGGTCCCCGTACGACCAGAGGACGTAGCGGGGACCGATAGAAGTGTTACCGAGCGGGAAAGCTAGGTATCAGATTGCAGCGGAACCAGTTTCGCCAGTGCGTACGCGAATCACTGACTCCAGCGGGGTGACCCACACCTTGCCGTCACCGATTGTGCCCGTTGCGGCAGCCTTGACGATTACGCTGGCCAGCGTATCGACATCAGCGTCGTCAGCGAGGACTTCCAGACGGATTTTCGGCATGAGATCAACGGTATATTCGGCACCACGGTAAACCTCCGTGTGGCCGCGCTGACGTCCGTAGCCATTAGCTTCAGATACGGTCATACCGTGTACACCGGCAGCGGTCAGTGCTTTTTTAACATCGTCAAGCATATGGGGCTGGATGATGGCTGTAATGAGCTTCATCTCACTTCACCTCCTTGAGAACAGAGCTGGCGGTACCAGCGAAATCGTAGGCACGCTCACCCTGGTCAGCCAGATCAACACCGCTGACTTCCTGAGCTTCGGTGACGCGCCAGCCAATCGTCTTCTCCAGAGCGAAGGCGATGATTGCGGTTACAGCAGCGGAGTAGACAATGGCAACCAGTGCGACAACGAGCTGGACAACCAGCTGACGCCAATCGCCACCGGCAAGCATGCCAGTGCCAGCGCCGAACAGACCAACGAGCAGGGTACCGATCAAACCGCCGACGCCGTGTACGCCGACAACATCGAGCGAGTCGTCATAACCGAGCTTGAACTTGAGGTTGCAGGCGAAGCAGCACACAATACCAGCGATGAGACCGATAACAATCGCCCACAGTGGGGAGACCACATCGGCAGCTGGGGTGATGGCAACCAGACCGGCAACAATACCCGAGGCGGCACCCATCGCAGTGAAATGTCCAGAACGGATCTTCTCGGTAAAGCCCCATGCCAACATAGCGGCTGCGGAAGCAACAGCAGTGCTGACCCAAGCGTAGCCTGCAACACCATCAGCAGCGAATGCGGAGCCACCGTTGAAACCGAACCAGCCGAACCATAGCAGGAAGGCGCCAAGCATAACCATCGGAACGTTGTGTGGACGAATGGCGGAAGTACCGAAATCCTTGCGCTTGCCGATAATAAGAACAACAATCAGAGCAGCGACTGCAGCGTTGATATGAACAACCGTGCCGCCAGCGAAGTCGTGAGCAGCAGCACCGATAGCCTGTGAGATTGCACCGTCACCAGACAGCAAGCCGTTCTCACTCCACACCATATGTGCCATTGGGCAGTAGCAGAACGTGATCCACAGAGCAACGAAGATCATCCAGGTGCTGTACTTAATACGCTCGGCCAGAGCACCGGAGATCAGAGCTACGGTGATCATGGCGAAGGCGGCCTGGAATGCTACATCAATACTTCCTGGATAATCGCCGGTGGTATTAACTGCAGTATAAATACCATCTTGTGCAACCATAGAGTCTCGCAGCAGGAAACCAGTGACCGGATCACCGAAGATGCCAGCGACGTCGTTGCCCGCGTAGGCAATCGACCAACCCCACAGTACCCATACGACCATAGTGACCGCGAGCGCGCCTGCAGAAAGCATAAGCATATTCAGCACGGCTTTGGCGCGGACCATGCCGCCATAGAACAACGCCACGCCGGGCGTCATGAGGAAAACGAGGGACGCGGAAGTCAATAGCCATGCGGCATTTCCTGTGTCCATGTTCTACCTCCCTCTCTTGTCTGTTTATCGTCCGTCGTGCCATGCTGGCGGACGGTCGATGTCATCCATTCCATCGTTGGTCTCCTGATGGGGACCGACACCTGCATGAAACGCCTGGCTGATGTTCAAAACGTTACGTTGTGTTACCGCAGGGTAAATTTACGAATGGTTATGTTTGGGTAAAAATATGCTGGCAGCGGCATTTTTTGGGGGATTTTTGGCGATTTTTTCTGGTGGTTATTCCACTGCATGTGTAAAGAAAAGGGAGTGTCCACACTCCGAAACGTATTGGTGGTTATTTCTGTAGGTGTTGTTCAACTGTTGTTGTGCCGGTGAGGTTGCAGGAACTAGTCCCGAACTGACGCGCCTACTCTGGAAGCGTTGCTACGCCGGTGAAGTTACGGGGGTGATAAAGCGGGCAGAACGGGCATGGTGGCGGGGTAAAAATAAATGGTGGACATGTCGCAGTGATGTGACGAATTGTCCACCATCTAATGGGTTAGCGTATGGATTCTCTTAATTTAGGCAAGAATACCGTCGACAAAACCTTCTGGGTCGAAAGGAGATAGGTCGTCAGGGCCTTCACCAAGCCCGACGAGTTTGACGGGGACGCCAAGCTCTTTCTGTACGGAAACGACGATGCCTCCTTTGGCTGAACCGTCGAGTTTGGATAGCACAACGCCGGTGATGCCAATTGCCTCGGCGAAGACCCTGGCTTGAGTCATACCATTTTGACCGGTTGTGGCGTCGAGTACCAGTAGTACCTCGTCTACAGGAAGGTTCTTTTCGGTAACGCGGCGGATTTTGCCTAGCTCATCCATAAGATTTGCTTTATTCTGCAAACGGCCAGCAGTGTCGATAATTAACACGTCAACGTTCTGCTGCTTGGCTTGGGCTGAGGCTTCAAAAGCAACAGACGCCGGGTCTGCACCATCTTTGTTAGAACGAACAACAGGCACGCCAACTTGTGCGCCCCATGTTTCTAACTGATCGGCAGCAGCGGCACGGAAGGTGTCGGCAGCGCCCAGCATCACCTTCTTGCCATCAGCAACAAACAAACGTGCTAACTTGCCGGCTGTTGTGGTTTTACCTGTACCATTCACGCCAACCATAATGATGACAGAAGGGCGGTGTGCATCCTCTTTGTTGGCATTCAAACGGCGATCTGTATCGGTGCCGACAAGAGTGAGTAGTTGAGAACGCAGTTCTTCACGCACCTGCGAGGGGTTGGAAGTGCCGGTTATACGTGAATTAGTACGCAATTCGTCAACCAGTTGAACAGATGCTTCCGTGCCTACATCGGCAAGCAGCAGTGTGTCTTCAACATCTTCCCAATCGGTTTCTGACAGGTGATCCTTGGCAAGAATAGCGAACAGTGCCTTGCCGAAAGGATTAGCAGAATTTGCCAGTTTGGCGCGTAAACGGGAGATACGCGACGTTGCTGTTTCTGGCTGATCCACCATAGACTGTGCTGTTTGCGTTGGCGTATCAGGTTGAGAAACGATGTCAGTTGTATCTTGTGCTGTAGTAGTTGTACCGGCCGCATTACCTGCACCTGTAGTCATTGCAGGTGCCGTAGACTCCTGCGACAGTGCGGTATCAGATGGGGTAGCGTTAGCTTTTTTAGATGTTGGTGCTTTAGTAGATGACTGTTCGCCAGAGGGCTGAGGCGTATCTGGAGATTTTACTTGCGATGCAGCTTTCTGTACGTTTGCAGACTGCGTATTCTGCGAAGCTTGCTCGGTCTGTGTGTTCTGAGTAGACGGTGCAGTTTGTGTAATAGTGGCATCGTCCTTTTTGTTTTTGTTGCGTTGTGACATAACAACACAGGCAGCTGCTATAGCCACTACAACGACAACGGCCACAATAACGCCAATAATCACATTCGTATTCATACTGGCAAGTCTACGCAGTCGTGCCCTGCGGCACTTCGCTATTATCAGGTTCTCTACCCAGTTTTTGTCATCGATTGCAGATTCCAGTAATCGCAGATTTTCAGCACATGTTGTGGATTGCTTTTCGCGACCGCGACTGCCAATCGTTGCAAAACCGCTCGAAAAAGCGTCTAAACTACCACAGTATGGCCAATTCTTCACGAATGACGTCACTACAACGGCGTGAACAGCTCATTCACGTTGGTCGCTCACTTTTTGCCTCTAAAGGATTTGAAGCGGTGAGTGTTGAGGAGATCGCCGCCAGTGCCAAGGTGTCCAAACCCATTGTGTATGAGCATTTTGGAGGCAAAGAAGGTTTGTATGCGGTTGTGGTCGATCGTGAAATGCAAACGTTGATTACCGCACTAACCTCAGCACTGGTTGAACCATCACTGCACCCGCGGCAGATCGTTGAACGTACAGCGCTGGCGTTACTCACCTACATTGAGGAGAACACAGAAGGTTTCCAAGTATTGGTGCGTGATTCGCCAAGTACCGACCCGTCCGGCTCATTTAGCTCATTGCTTGGTGAGGTCAGTCTTAAGGTAGAAGACCTACTATCAGAGTCGTTCAAACGACTCAAATTACCTACCAAAGGCGTACCATATTATGCGCAAATGTTGGTAGGTATGACCGTCTTTACGGGACAATATTGGGCTGATCAGCGAAAAATCAGCAAAGAACAACTTGCCTCTCTCATTGTGAATCTGGCATGGAACGGGTTATCTCGTCTTGGAGCCAAACCGTCGTTACGCTATGAAAGCGCTAAGGTGCGGCGTGCTGCTGAGAAAAATGCGCAGAAAGTTCAAGATGAACAGCAAATTGCCAGCCACGTGGTGGCACAAATTACTGCTACCGCATCTGACTCAGCAACACTGCTGGAATCTGCAGACACAGTGCAAACATCAGAACTTCCCAACAACACATGATTATCAACAGGCATGACATGGTCGTATACGCCTGATCA
>CAYQJZ010000051.1:0-10236 GCA_964417995.1 uncultured Bifidobacterium sp. | reverse complement strand
GACAGCCTCGAGAACAATGTTGTGACTGTCAACCTAGGAAACAACGGCACAATCATTAAAAACACTTTAAGTGTTGAAGATGATGAGGATGCTGGGGGTGTGTTGGCGGATACTGGTACAGCAGTGTTTGCTGTGATAATGGTTGCGACTGTTCTCGCGGTTGCGGCTATAAGTGTGAGTGTGGTGCGTAAACGTTACGCTAAGTAACCATATACTGACTAGTAACCGTTCACACCAATCAACCAATTAATGATTAATTAACTGATTGGCTGGTGTGAACGGTCACCTTTACTTTACAGACATTAAAGAAAAAGTAGGGTTTCTGAGTATATCAAGATGTCGTCGGTCGACTGGCATCTGATGCCGTTCCTGTCGTAGCGTTCATTATTACAGTGTGCTGCAGATTGATAGTACTACGATTTACAGTCCGGCATCAGCTAACGTGATATATCCAGGGTCAATGAGTTCGTCTTTGAGATTACTGGCACTAACAGCAAGTAATGGTTCAGAAATAGTCGTCACCTGAGTACTGTTGATTTCAGTTTGGCTAATGTAATCCAGATCATCTACGCTCTCACCATCTTCCAGCTTTGCACACACTTCGGCAATATCAGCACTGAGTGTGAGACGATCTTCTAGCGCCGTCATCCATTGTTGTCCATCAACAATTTGCGGCATGATGTCCAGATATGCGCCATACCCTGTAACAATCGGCCACTGCGAGTTGATCTGATCAAGGTCAACATCATCATCGTCGCTGTCAGATTCTTCAGGAGCTTTAATCGGGTCAGGAACAGCTTCTTTCTGTAAATCCACTTGCCCGGTGATATTGCCCACAATGCCTTGAATCGTAATCGATGGATTAATATCCGCTGACGTTCCTGTGTACCCCAGTGTGGTTAAACAGTCAATAACAGCCGAAGCCACATAATCGTTCATCGCCACAACGCCGTCAATGCGCGTGTGAGTATCCGCATCATCCATACCGAGACGTTCAGTTAATTCGTCAACAATAGCCTGATCATCAGTGGCATCGAACGCCACATTCATCCAATCGTCGACCGTGGTATCGGCGTCAAGTAATCCAGAAGGGCTCACCGCAGTACCTTCTTGAAAATATGGAGCAAGAACCTCCCACATGCCAGCGAAAGCTTCTTGGGCAAACGTAGTGTCACTGCCATCTTCTGAATCGTAGGGCAGAAGTACTTCAATAGCCTTCGGATTGTCGGTACTGGTACTGTCTAAGTTGAGCTTTTCAACAACCTTTTGTGCTTGAATAGCGCCAATGCTTGCCGCATCAGACATTTGAACAAAAACATCCGGCGTAAAACCTTCCAACTCGTTAGACAGTAGGATCACCGTCATACCGGATTCTTTCGCCAGATTCAGTGTGGACACCAATCTTTCAGCCGCCTGACGCAGCGTCTCATCGTCATCATCGTCGTCAGCATTATCGGAATCAGAATCCTCTAAATTATCTGATTCATCGTCACTATCCGTAGCCGCAGTATCGTCATCTGACGTGTCAGTGGTACTTTCTGCAGTGCTATCACTATCGGCAGGATCTGCATCATCAGTGTCACTATCGTCGGTGTCATCCTCCCACGAGATAGCGCTACTGACGTAGTCGCCGTACTGTCGAGTGGAATCCTCAGCATCAGACACCGGTGCCACAATCAGCGTGATTTCAGAAGCGTCAGCATTATTGTCATCGGCAGTATCACCAATAGTGCTCACAACATAATCCTGCACGTCATGGCTTTGGTCTTCCAATGTGCTGGATGCTTGAGTGACAATATTGTCACTGTCGTACCCCTGTTCGGTGAGTGCATCAGTGAGCTCAGGAACAAGAGACTGCCATTTATTCAGCGGGGTATGTTGCGAGATTGTCAGACCGTCGGTCGGCGTAAAAATGGCTATCGTTCCACGCGAATTAGCAGCGGCATCCTGCGTACCATCATCTGACGTGTCATCAGATGACGAGCAAGCCGTTACAGCGATACCCAAACACGCAGCAAGAACTGCTGCTATCAACCGGAAAAGAATATGCCTGCGTCGCATGGGTCACCCTGCCTTTATTTGTGTTCGGAATGCCGGATGCTGACCTCGATTGTAGTAGTGAAATGCTGACATCCACACTTAAACACAGCAAACGGCCGGACACCGCACGCGATATCCGGCCGCCAACATGAACACAGACGGAACAGCGTCAAACAGTAAGTGCTTTCGCCAGTTCCTCGTCAAGTGCATCCATGAACCCTTCCGTATCAAGCCATGGTTCATCAGGTCCGATCAGCATGGCCAAATCTTTGGTCATACGGCCAGATTCCACCGTAGAAACAATAACTTTCTCCAAAGTCTCAGCAAAATGCGCAACCTGCGGAGTGTTATCAAGCTTGGCACGATGCTTAAGACCACCAGTCCACGCATAGATTGACGCAATTGGATTGGTTGAGGTTTTCTCACCCTTCTGCCAACGACGATAATGGCGAGTCACCGTACCATGAGCAGCCTCTGCCTCCACAGTTTGACCATCAGGAGTCATCAACACCGAGGTCATAAGACCCAACGAGCCAAAACCCTGAGCCACAGTATCTGACTGCACATCGCCATCATAGTTTTTACACGCCCACACATATCCGCCATGCCACTTCAACGAACTGGCTACCATATCGTCAATTAAACGATGCTCATAAGTCAGGCCAGCAGCGTCAAAACGATCCTTGTATTCAGTCTCATAAACTTCGGCAAAAATATCTTTGAACTGACCATCGTAGGCTTTAAGGATCGTGTTCTTAGTTGACAAATACACCGGATAATTACGCATAAGACCATAGTTAAAACATGCGCGCGCAAACCCACGAATCGAATCATTCAGGTTGTACTGCACCTGAGCAATACCGCCGCCCGGATAGTCATAAACAACATGCTCAATCGGTTCACTACCATCAGCAGGCGTAAACGTTACAGTAAGACGCCCCGGACCAGGAACCTTAAAATCGGTGGCACGATATTGATCACCAAACGCATGACGAGCCACAACAATCGGCTGAGTCCAACCGGGAACCAGTCGAGGAATATTCGAGATAACAATTGGCTCACGGAAAATTGTGCCGCCAAGAATATTACGAATTGTGCCATTCGGCGACTTCCACATGCGCTTAAGACCAAACTCATCAACACGAGCCTCATCAGGGGTGATTGTCGCGCACTTAACACCAACATGTTCCCGCTTAATTGCCTCAGCAGCATCAACGGTTACTTGATCGTCAGTAGCATCACGATTCTCAATGCCCAGATCGTAGTATTCGAGGTCAACATCCAAATACGGCAGAATAAGACGGTCTTTAATATCCTTCCAAATAACTCGCGTCATCTCGTCGCCGTCAAGCTCAACAATTTTGCCTTCGACTTTGATCCTGGACATGCTTCCTCCTGTCATGCATATGCGTGTCGTGGTACAAAGCACCGCTCCACTTTTACCGCAAATTTGTAACAGGTGCACAACCTATTCCACAATGCCGACGACGTGCGAGAGTGTCACGACTGAGCATTAGCCTTAAAACCATGTCTCAGGAAATTGAAATCGGCTTGTCCAAAAAAGGCCGTCTCGCCTATGCGCTCGACGATATTGCCATCGTTCCCTCACGACGCACTCGTGACACCGAGGACGTATCGACCGCATGGCAGGTGGATGCTTACGAATTTGATGTGCCGGTTATTGGCGCTCCAATGGATTCAGTAACAAGTCCGTCTACAGCGATTGAAATGGGTCGTTTAGGGGCATTGGGCGTATTGGATCTTGAAGGCTTATGGACCCGGTATGAAGATCCACAGCCAATGTTGGACGAGATCGCGCTTTTGCCTGCTGATCAGGCTACTGAGCGTATTCAGCAAATTTATGCTGAACCAATCAAACCTGAGCTGATTACCCGCCGTCTACATGAGATCCGTGACGCAGGAGTAACAGTTGCTGGAGCATTATCACCTCAACGTACGCAGCAGTTCTATTCAACGGTGGTTGAAGCTGGTGTTGACCTGTTTGTTATTCGTGGCACAGTAGTGTCTGCCGAACACGTGTCGCGCACACATGAGCCGTTGAATCTCAAGCAGTTTATTTACGACCTTGATGTTCCGGTGATTGTGGGTGGAGCAGCCAACTATACAGCGGCACTGCACTTGATGCGTACTGGCGCTGCCGGTGTTCTTGTCGGTTTTGGTGGTGGCGCCGTATCTGCCAACCGTGCAACAATCGGCGTTGAAGCGCCATTAGCAACTGCAATCGCTGACGTGGCTGAAGCACGCCGCGACTATATGGACGAGTCAGGTGGTCGCTACGTTGAGGTTATTGCCGATGGTGGTATGGGCAACTCCGGTAGCTTTATCAAAGCTTTGGCACTGGGAGCCGATGCGGTTATGCTTGGCGCTCCGTTGGCTCGCGCCGTTGAGGCGCCAGGCAAGGGCATGCATTGGGGGACAGAGGCTCGCCACGCGACACTGCCACGAGGCTTCCGTACTGATGTCGGCACAGTAGGTACATTGGAACAGATCCTGTTTGGACCAAGTCACCATGCCGATGGCACTACCAATTTTGTTGGTGCTCTGCGTCGTGCAATGGCCTCTACTGGTTATGTGGATCTTAAGAGTTTCCAGCGTTGCGACGTTGTCGTCAGTGCGCATGGTACGCGCTAAATGAAATTGATGCGTGGCTGCTGGTAACACGCAACAGCAGCTTTCCTGACACGCCGATAGTCGTCCACAAATGCACAAATCAGCCCCGCTTGTTGCGGGGCTGTTTGATGCTGTGATGAGCTGATGACGCTGCGTCGCTCAGCGTAGCGATGTTGAGCATTAGCGAGAAGGGGAACTATGGACGACACTCATGCTATGCCACCTCATCGGCTACCACGTCGGCTAGCTGGCACCGATGGATATATCGATGTGGAATTATCAAACGCTCCAGTGCATTATCACATCGCTCGTTGTTTTGACGGAGAGTTGAGTACAGCAGACTGCCAGTCGTTAGCAATGCTGTCGTGCCGTATTGCCTGTATGGCTGCTGATGTTATCCGAGGTCGCCGCGCAGCCTCAGTATTGCAACGTGCAATGACTGAACCGTGTATGCGCCGTTTAAGAATGATGGCTCAGCTAATTAAGGAACATATTCACACACATGACGATTTGCGGGCACAACTGTGCTACCTGCCAGCGATTCCACAGCTGCTTGACGGCATGTTGGTTAATTCTTCCACACTGGAGATGACAGTTCATTTAACTATTGGCAGAGTGAACTACTGGGTGTGCCTTGTGCTTAAGCGTATTGGCAGCAGGTGGGTGTGCACAGTTGCTGATATTGGCTAGCGGCATAATCACATCCATATAGCAGCAGAGAAAATGCCTTTGTTTGTAAAGGTATTGCTGTACCAGGATGCAGGTGAGATGGTGTTGTTGTGTGTGACACGGCATTATCATGGTGATCATGCTGCGCGAATATTCCGTGGATGTTATCCATGCCACTACTGATAAAGACACCATATACTCGCTGTTGACTTCCCGAGCGTCGCGCGACGGTCAAGGAATAATCGCTCAATGGCAAGATAATCAACGGCAATGGCATAACGTCACATGTTGTGAGATGCTCAAACGCGTCCACGAGGTCGCCAAAGGCATGATGGTTCTTGGCGTTAAACCCGGCAGTATGGTTGTTATTTATTCGCCAACCTGTTACGAGTGGGGTGTTGTTGACTTCGCCTGTGCTGCTATTGGGGCGGTTAGTGTGCCGGTGTATGAGACTGATTCAGCACGTCAGGCCGCCAATATTGTTGATGACGTGGAACCGGTGATCGCTTTTGCTGGTGGAGACAATCACGCGCGTGTATTGGAAGAACTCCGAGACGACCACGAGTCTTTGCAGTACGTGTTTTCTTTAAGCGCCAGTGGTCTTGATGCTGTAGCTGATTTTGGGCGCGGCATCAGCGACGACGAACTTCAACAAGCTATCGAACGTGTTAAAGCTGATGATCTGGCCACTATTGTTTATACGTCAGGATCAACAGGCCGTCCGAAAGGTGCGATGCTGTCGCACCGCAACTTCACTCATATCGTGTACGCCGGATACGACGTGCTTAACGATATGCTTTACCAGCCCAGTCGCTTGTTGTTGTTCCTACCGCTCGCGCACTGTTTTGCACGATACATTCAGTATGTAGCTATTGGTGCCAATGGTGTGGTCGGTTATATTCCCAACGCTGACCATTTGCTTGCTGATTTACGCGAGTTCAAGCCTACATACCTGCTCGGTGTACCGCGCGTTTTTGAAAAGGTATACAATGCCGCTTCTCAGAAAGCTGGAACAGGTATTAAAGGTTTGATTTTTGCCAAAGCTGTTGACCATTTCACCCAGTGGTCAAAGAATGAATCAGAAGGAGTGGGGCATACTGTTAGTGAGCGCGTACGCCATATGTTCTATATGAAGGCTGTTGGTTCATCAGTGCGCTCAGCTCTCGGACCGAACCTCAAATATCTTGCTTGTGGTGGCGCTCCAATGAACGCTGATCTGGCGCATTTCTTTAATGGAATGGATGGGATCACCTTCATTCAGGGATACGGTATGACAGAAACAGCCGCTCCATGTGTTGTCAACTTTGAAGATGCCAACGAAGTGGGCTCAGTTGGACGTCCTGGTCCAGGTATTACTGTGCGCCTCAAAGAGGACGATGAGGTAATGGTTAAAGGGCCGAACGTATTTCTTGGCTATTACCGTCAACCTGAACTCACTGCTGAAGTGCTGAGTGAAGATGGGTGGTTGCATAGTGGTGATCTCGGTCGCATTAATGACCAAGGATTCCTGTTTATTACCGGTCGTAAAAAAGACATTATCATCACAGCGGGCGGCAAAAATATTAGCCCTGCACCGTTAGAAGACATTATTTCAACGTGCCCGATTATTTCGCATACAGTGGTTGTTGGCGATGGCAGGCCGTTTGTGTCAGCGTTGATTGCGCTTGATGACGAGATGACAGCGACATGGCTCTCTAACCAGGGTCTTGACCCCACTATGAGTGCCGAACAGCTTAACCGTAACGATGCTGTACGCGCTTTTATTCAACAGTATGTGGATCGCGCGAATGTGAATGTGTCTCGTGCTGAGTCAGTGCGCAAATTCACCATTCTTGATCACGACTTCAACCAGGAAGAAGGAACACTCACCCCGAGCATGAAGGTGATACGCCCCAAAGTATTGCAACGCTATGCTGGCGTGATCGACAACGTGCTGTATGCGCCGAAAAATGCCACACGACCTGTTTCTGCCACTGTACGCATTATCGACAAAACGTCGGAAACAGTGCGTCAGACCTCAGAGAAGGTACGGCAAACATCAGAAAAAATGCGTCAAGCATCGGAAAACGTCAGTCCAAAGGTACGTCAAGCGTTAGATCAGGCAAAAACAAACATGTCGGATTCGATTGCTAGCGTATCCGAAATGATTAAGCGTCAACAGGATACTGATGAGAAAACTCACGTATTCCACGATGAGGATTTTTCTCAACCTGCTGACAATAATGACGCTGCCGACATGCGGTAACGCCTGATTACGAACACATGATAGAGGAGAGCAAACGTGGCGATTCGTGAGATTCGTGTTGTTCCTGACCCCGTGCTGCGCACTCCGTGCGAGCCAATTAAGCAGATCACTCCAGCGGTTCAACGCCTCGTACAGGATTTATTGGATACGGTGGATGATCCCGGTCGTGCAGGGCTGTCAGCGAATCAGATCGGGGTAAGTCTGCGCGCGTTCTCCTACCATATTGACGGCAAAATTGGTTACGTTCTTAACCCGGTACTTGAAGAAACACAGGGCGAACAATACGGTGACGAAGGTTGCCTGTCTCTTCCCGGATTATGGTATGCCACACGGCGTGCTGATTATGCACGCGTGCGCGGTATTGACCTCGATGGTAAAACCATTGTCTTGGAAGGTAGAGGAATTATGGGGCGTATGCTCCAGCACGAATGCGACCATCTTGACGGTCACGTTTATATCGATCGTCTTGAAAAAGAAGAACGTCGCAAAGCGATGAAAGCAATGCGCGCTGCCCAACAGTGAACAGTCCAGTGGACTGTTCGCGGGCAGTGCCGAGCGTGCCGCAATATTCGTCCTGCTATCTGTGTGATGGCGGGACGTCATGCTATGGTGATGCCTTGTGCGCCATTCGGATTCACACTGCAGTCGCAGGCAGGTGAACCCACCTTTTATTCCCAACCCGGCGCATGAATTCGCGCCATGTCCGCGACGGCCTGTGTCGGTCGATCCTTAGTTTAAGGATTGCACGCAGGTGCGCATGGCCAGGCAAGAACCGACAGAAAGGTAGTCATAACCATGGCTCAAATCGCAATGAGCGAAATGCTCAAAGCCGGCCTGCACTTCGGCCATCAGACCCGCCGCTGGAACCCGAAGATGAAGCAGTACATCCTCACCCAGCGTAACGGCATCCACATCATCAACCTGTTCAAGTCGCTCGACATGATCGACACTGCTTACGACTTCATCAAGCAGACCGTTGCTCACAACGGCACGGTGCTGTTCGTTGGCACCAAGAAGCAGGCTCAGGAAGCCGTGTCTCGTCAGGCAACCCGCGTGAACATGCCATACGTTTCCGAGCGTTGGCTTGGTGGTATGCTGACCAACTTCCAGACCGTATCCAAGCGCGTTAACCGCCTCAAGGAACTTGAGGAAATGGACTTCACCGATGTGCGTGGCTCCGGTCTGACCAAGAAGGAACTGCTGCTGCTCGAGCGCGAGAAGGACAAGCTCGCCAAGCAGCTGGGCGGTATTCGCAATATGAACCGCACCCCGTCCGCAATGTTTGTTGTCGACGTCAACAAGGAAGCACTGGCCGTTGAAGAAGCCCACAAGCTGGGTATTCCGGTTATCGCTATTGTCGACACCAACACTGATCCGGAATCCGTTGAGTATCCGATCCCAGCTAACGACGATGCTATCCGTGGTATCGAACTGCTGACCAGCCTGATGGCTGACGCTGTTGCTGACGGTCTGCTTGAGCGTTCCGGCAAGGCTGCAAAGACTGAAAGCGAGCAGCCATTGGCTGACTGGGAGAAGGAACTCCTGACTCAGGAGAACGCTTCCGAGACCCCAGCTAGCGAGGCGCCTGCCGCTGAAGCTCCGGCTGACGAGGCCAAGGCCGAGTGACATCCACTGTGGGAGACAGCTGTCTCCCACAGTTTGGTAACAACAAATTTTTACGAGGAGACATAAACCAATGGCAGCAATTACTGCAGCTTTGATCAAGCAGGTGCGTGAAGAAACCGGCGCCGGCATGCTGGACGTTAAGAAGGCCCTGACTGAGGCTGAAGGTGACGTCGCTCGCGCTAAGGAAATCATCCGTGCTAAGGGTATCCAGGCAGCTGGCAAGCGCGAAGGCCGTAAGGCTCAGGAAGGTACCATCGCCTCTACTGTTGTTGACGGTGAGAATGGTCAGATTGGCTACGCGGTTGAGCTTAACTCCGAAACTGACTTTGTGGCTAAGACTCCGAAGTTTGTTGAATTCTCTGAAACTGTGCTGAACTACGCTGTCAAGGCTGGTGCTTCTACCGTTGATGAGGTTCTCGCTGCTCCGGCTGAGAATGGTACCGTTAAGGAAGCTGTTGAAGAAGCCGCCGCTCTGTTCGGTGAGCATGTCAAGGTTGGCCAGGTTGCCAAGATTGAAGGCCAGTGTGTTGAGATCTACGCACACAAGAAGTCCGTTGAAATGCCGCCAAGCATTGTGGCTATGATCGCCACCGACGAGGCTGGTTCCACCGTGGCTCACGAGGCTGCTTTGCAGATCTCTGCTATGGGCGCCAAGTGGCTGACTCGTGAGGATGTTCCGGCTGATGTTATCGAGTCTGAACGCCGTGTGGCCACTGAGAAGTCTTTGGCTGAAGGCAAGCCGGAGAAGATCGTTCCGAAGATCGTCGAAGGCCGTCTCAACTCGTTCTTCAAGGAGAATGTGTTGCTTGAGCAGGCGTTTGTTAAGGATCCGTCCAAGAGTGTTGGTGACCTGTTCAAGCAGGCCAACGGCCAGGCTTTGGCTTTCGCTCGTGTTGAGGTCGGCAAGGGCGAATAAGCAAATCATCACGTGATTTGTTCTGAATAGGAACACACGTGGTGAGCTGGGCTTATCAGATCTCTTATAGTGTCCGCACACTAGTTGAAGGTGTGCGGACACTGTGTTA
>CAYQJZ010000050.1:0-10514 GCA_964417995.1 uncultured Bifidobacterium sp. | reverse complement strand
TCCACGCACGCTACACCACCCGTTATGCTATCGCAGACCTGATACTGCTATTACCCACTGTTGTTACTAAAATGCAAAGCTGCCCTTGCATTGATATGCAAGAGCAGCTCAATCAGTAGCAGTAAACTATCGCTAATAGCACTATCGCCATATAAGACGTGCAATCAGCGTCGTGTCAGCGTACCTCGGAGAACATTGGTCCACGGCTCAATGTTGATTCAACCTGCGTTTGCTGATCGGAATCGAACGGTCCCTTAGGTTTACGCGGCATGTCTTTCTTGCCCTCCGCCTCTTGAGCAGCCTGCTCAGCAGCAGCTTCTTCCGCCGCTCGACGCTGCTTTGGTGTGATAGGCGCATGCATCGGAATGAGGTCACGCGGAGCCAGCGGCTCATCACCACGCTCAACAACAATATCGGCAAAGAACTTGTTCAAAGCGTCCGTCTCAGGGCCGCCCATTACTGCAGCACGACCAGAGAACACGCCACGCAGCATCCACCGCGGGCCATCAACGCCAACAATACGAGTGGTCACTGAACGACCACCCTTAATCGTGACGGGCAACATAAGCTCAGTACCAAACACACCAGCATTCTCTTGAGCCTTTGAGTTCGCCGCCAGTAGGTCAGCGCGCATATCATCCCACAGCCCCATCGTCTTAGGAGCTGCGAATGCTTCAATTTCCAGACTGGACGAACCAAAGGTAACCGTTGCACCCAACACCTGACGAGTCTTACGATTTGCCTTAATTCTCAGCTGAATACCCAGTAAGTACGGCAGATAGTATGAACCCAGATCAAGGTATTCGTCGTAATCCGGGACTGCCTCGTCATTGACATCCCACGGACCATAAAGTTCACCACGACTCTCATACGAAAGCGATGGTTCCGGAAGGAAAGCTGAATCCTGCTCATCAGCTTCGTCAAGCTCATCCCCGTCGAGTTCGTCTAAGCCTTCAGAATTCGCAGAGTCTTCGGAATCTACGGTCTCTTCTACAGCCTGATTCTCGTCAATATCTTCCTGCACATCGGTTGTAGTAGACGCATTCTCAGAAGACTTGTCTGTAGATTCCAAAGTCTCATCCTGACGCTCCTCTGCGTCATCAGCAGACTCCATGGCTTTGCGCTTCTTCTTGCCGAAACCGAACAGTCCCATGACTCTCCTTTAGTCGTATCGGGCTTACACAATGCAACCTCGATAAGACTAGCACTCTCACGAAACGCTAACCTGAATAGACGCTGAAATAAAACAGAATACCGGCCGATCAGATCACCACTGCGTATGAACCTCAACAGCGTATTAGGCTATATTCCTCATTCATCACCACATGGCAATAGTCGAACCGCTTCTACACTACTAATGCACTATTCAGGCTTGTGGTATGCGTGACGGCAACTACATCGCGACATCTCAATCAAACACAACGTTCTATGCGCAGATATTCATATAGCAACAATTGATACCTGCTTTATCTGAATACATGCACCTTACACACATTCACTATGCAGTGATTGAACCGTCGTCAACAATGGAGCCACCGGTTCCGCCAAGTAGATCTTGATACAGGTCGATCGTTGACATGCCATTAATTGTCATCCACACCACAGTGATCGTGTACAAAAGGTTGATAACAACAGCAGCAACTGCTAAACCCATACCCTTCATGTGGAAGGTACGCGTACGCCAAATCGCTACCGCACCCACCAACGCAGGCAACAGCGGCACCGAAAAGAACGAGAAAATAAAAGCAAGAATTGCATAAACATCCCAACGTCCATACAACGGATTCTGGTTGGGATCATTGAGATTAGGTTCGTTCGGATTTCCACTGTTGCCTTGAGCATTCCCCACGTACTGGTTCGGGTTCTGCCACCCATAAGGCTGCTGATTTTGATAAGGCCCCTGCTGGTTTTGACCAGTTTGACCGTTTTGCCCATAGTTTGACCCATAATTCGAACCATAACCGCCCTGGTTATAGGGATTGCCATATGGGACGTTCTGACCATTCTGCCCCTGCTGGTTGGGTGCACCTGAACCATCATTCTTAAACGGGTTTCCGTACGGGCCGTACTGCGCACCGGTATTTTGCACGTTCGCAGCACTTTTCCCGGACTTTCCGTCATCCGTCTTTTCTTCAGGTGGATCAGGGTGACCGTAAACATACGGATCATAATCAGCCGGGTACTGGTTCGACAATGCCCCATATTCGGGACTCTTGTAGATACCGTACTCAGGTTGAGCCGAGCCGGACGTTCCTTCCTGCTGTGTGCTGTCGTTCTGCTGGTTGGCGTTCGGCTCGGTCATGTACTGCTCCTTGACTGCGTAACCGGGGCGTGTAGTTTGATGCGATTTGTCAGTGATTATAGAATCAAGCGCGCAGCTGCGCCCCCAGCTGACTGGCCTTATCAACAATGGATGCGCGAATTGCTTCACTGTCGTCAGAATCGAGAGTCTTAGACTGTGAACGGAAGGTAACAGCAAAAGCTAACGACTTCATGCCTTCACCAACTTGTTCGCCAGTAAACACGTCAAAGAGTTCAACACTTTCCAGACAGTCGCCAGCACCTTCGCGAATTGCCGCAGTCAGCTCAGCGGCACTGACGGACTGTGGAACAGTAAACGCAAGATCCTGCTTAACCGGAGGGAAAGTAGAGATCGGCGTAGCTTGTACTGGCGAATCGTCAAGCGCAGCAAAAGCTGCCGTCAGATCAATCTCAAACGCAGCAGAGTGTGCAGGGAAGTCCAACGCCTCGTTAACATGCGGATGCAGTTCACCAACCGTACCTACACAAGTGCTGCCTATCATGATGCGAGCCATACGGCCTGGATGCCACTGTGCAGGAACATCCCCAGCTGCTGGCTGGTCGAGTGTGAAATCAGCACCCAACCGTTCAAACAGTCGCATAACCGCTTCAACAGCGTCACTCCAGTCCACAGCACGTCGGTCACCAAGCCAACCCGAATCAACAGCATTGCCCGTGAGAATACCGCCCACATGCAACGGCTGATCCGGCAAGCCAGCATCGAGTGCGGCAAGTTGCTCATCACTCGGGCGCACACTACCAGGCAGAGCAGGAATAGCCGGAGATTCCGGATCCCACAGGTACACGTGACCAATCTCGTAAAGCGAAACGTTCTCATTACCACGGTGCAAATTGAGTTGCACAGTCTGAGCAAGCGTCGGCAGAATCGACCGACGCAAGAACGGACGGTCACCAGCCAATGGATTGGCAATCTCTACGCTCACCTTTTTGATCTCATCAAGATCATAAGCAAAAGCCTTATAGTCAGCGTCGCCAACAAACGGGTACGTCAACACTTCCGTCATGCCATATTCAGCAAGTTCGCTGGCAACTGCACGTTTGCGACGCTGATCATCAGTCAAACCGATTTTGCCTTCTACAGGAGCAGGTGGCACATGTACAGGAATCTTGTCGTAGCTAACCAGTCGGGCAACCTCTTCAACCAAATCACACGGCTCGTTGAGATCAGGACGCCAGCTCGGCGGCAGAATGGAAAACTCACCGTTGCCGCCGCCAGCAACACCGCAACCAATATCGGTCAGAATGTCGCTAATCGTGTTGACATCCGTATCCAAGCCAGCCACACGCTTAACTTCTGCAGCCTTGAAATGGATAGCACGACGACGCGGCACATTGCAAATGTCAGCAGGATGTTCAGAAGACTGCCCACCACCGTATTTCACCAACAGTTCAGCGCACATCTGTGCAGCAGCTGGCTGCAGCGAGCAATCCACACCACGTTCAAAACGACGCGACGCTTCGGAAGGAGTCTTATGACGGCGAGATGAACGAGCAATTGACACCGTGTCAAAATGCGCAGCTTCAAGCAGAATATTTGTTGTCTCAGCAGTCACTTCGCCATATAGGCCGCCCATCACACCAGCCAAGCCGATAATACGAGAACCACGCTCACCATTCGGCGAATCAGTGATTAACAGATCCTCAACGCTCAGCTCGTGATCTTTGCCATCTAACGTGACCAAATGTTCACCTTCGCGGGCACGACGCACCACAATTGGACCTTCAAGCTTGTCAAGATCGTAAGCGTGCATCGGCTGACCGAGATCCAACATGACATAGTTGGTAACGTCCACGGCCAACGAAATCGAACGCATTCCAGCACGAGTCAGACGGCGGCGCATCCAATTCGGCGTTTTAGCATTCGGATTAAAACCGCGTACAGCACGCGCATAGTAGCGGTCACAGCCGGGCACGCCATGAATTGGACTGTCGTCGTCGATGGCGATTTCAATATCCGTGGGCGTTTCTGGAGCGACGCCCATTGTTTCCGGAGCCTTCTTATGCAAAGCGATAGCCGGATCGGTGTAAGCAGCGCCAGTTGAATGATGATATTCACGAGCAACACCACGGTAGCTGAACGCATAACCACGGTCTGGTGTGATATTGATCTCCAACAACGGTTGATCGAGATGCAGCAAATGCATCGCATCGTCGCCAGGTTTCAGAGCCTCATACTCAGCCGGAGTGAAACCGTATTCACGTAGCAAAATAATGCCGTCGTGGCTGTCACCCAACCCCAGTTCACGTTCTGAGGCGCACATGCCGTCAGAAATGTGACCGTAGGTTTTGCGTGGCTCGATACGGAAATCACCAGGCAGTACAGCACCCGGAAGAGTGACAACAACCTTTTCGCCAGCCTTCATATTGGGCGCGCCACACACAATACCGCGCGGCACTTTGTTGCCATTGTCATCGACAGCATTGTATTCGTCGCCAACATCGACATGGCACCAGTTGATCGTTTTGCCATTCTTCTGCGGTTCTGGAGTAGCGTCTACGACGTAACCAACCACAATCGGTCCCGTGACCTGCGAGGAGTGAATTACTTCCTCTTCTAAGCCAACCTTGACCAAATCCTGTGCAAGCTGCTCATATGTTAAATTCTCAGGAACCTCAACATGGTCCTTAAGCCAGTCAATATCTACCATAGGCATGGCTAATCACTCCCCCATCACGAATTGCTTACCGAAACGCACATCACCTTCAACGAGATCGTGCATGTCGTTAATGTCGTGGCGCATCAGCACGGTGCGCTCAATACCCATACCGAACGCGAAACCGGTATACACCTCCGGATCAAGCCCCGCAGACTTGAGCACATTCGGGTTAACCATGCCGCAACCGCCCCATTCAAGCCAGCCGGGACCACCCTTCTTATCAGGGAACCACAAGTCAAGTTCAGCACTCGGTTCAGTGAACGGAAAGTAGCTCGGGCGCAGACGAGTCTTAGCTTCAGGACCAAACATTGCCACAGCGAGCTTATCAAGCACGCCCTTGAGATCAGCCATTGTTAAATGCTTGTCAACAGCAAGCGCCTCACACTGGTGGAATACCGGAGTGTGCGTAGCGTCCAGCTCATCAGTACGGAATACACGACCGGGCGATGCTACATACAGCGGCACACCGTATTCAAGCAATGCGCGAACCTGATCAGACGAGGTTTGCGTGCGTAAAACCATATTCGACCCGACGAATCCTGCACCATCACGAGCCTGCGAACCCTTGACATAGAACGTATCTTGCATTTGACGTGCCGGATGATCAGGGCCGAGATTTAACGCGTCAAAGTTGTACCACTCAGTTTCTACCTCAGGACCGCTGGAAATACGCCATCCCATTGAAATAAAGAAATCTTCCCAGTCTTCCATCACTTTAGACAGCGGGTGACGAGCGCCAAGCGGTTTGCGACGAACTGGCTGCGTCATATCTACTGTTTCCGCAACCAATGCACGAGCCTCTTCTTCAGCCTTGAGTTCGGTCTGACGTGTACCAAAAGCACGACCAAAATCTGCGCGCAGCTTGCCTAAAAGTTTGCCTGCATCTTTTTTCTTCTCAGCGGGTAACGAGCCAATGGCCTTACTAGCCTGCGTCATCACAGATTCAGCACCCGCATATTGGGTTTTGATGGCCTTCAGTTCCTCCGTAGTGGAAGCACTCTCAATCCTCGCGATACCCTCGGCTACCGAATCAGTTACCTCTTGGGCATCGAACACCACTTGCTGTGTCACGAGTTCCCTTTCCTGTCCAGCTGCGCCAGGAAAGTCAAAACGCACGATCCCAGCGTTTCACGATTGTACATTGTCCCAAAGTGACTAGACACGGCGACTAGTAGTTAATATTTCTTATATCGATCCAAACTGTTGTTGTCTCATGCTCAGCACTTCAATATTTTGCGCGTAGTATCTCACCACTTAGCGGTTTTTAATACGCCATTCGTCAATATCAAAACCGCCTTCCAGAATGAACTCTTTTAAGAGTTTTGATGCAAGCATGTTTACTGTAAAACTTGCGACCGGGTAGCCGTCTGAATTGAAGAAGTCGGCAGCTTTATCTTTATCGATAGTAGCTTTAAGCTCATCAAAGCGAGCGTATTCGTTGAGATTATTTTCAGTGAGGTCAAGCCTCATCATCTGCCTAAGTTGTTCCTCATTCAATCCGAATGCAGTAATCAGTTTGCTAATTTGTTCGTTCTTCTCTTGATGTGCATAATCCGTGATGTAGTCGCGCAGAGTTTTACCTTCTTCGACTACCACATCGCCGCGCTCTACATCGTGCAGGAATAATTCAGCAAACCGTTGTTCTTCCTGGCTCAATGTGGCGAATGACCTGTGCAAAACTTCTGTCGCCTTCTGCATATCAGCACCTTCATCAAGCGCTTTAAGCCATTTCACAAAATTAGCGTTCATATAATCTGCATCAATATACCCGGTGTCAATCGCAGTAATATATCCGTCTAATTCGTAGGGTGCTTCTGGTCTTGGGTCACGTGGATTTGATGAGTCTGCAAACAATTCTTTGTATCGCTGTACTAACACCAGATAGGTATGTTCATCGAAGGATGGACGGATAACCAAAGGTTCCTTGTCTTCACGTTGAATAATGTATTCTTTCTGCTCCCATGTAAAACCTTGAACCTTGGCAGACTCAAGGAAACCATTAAACTCGACAAACAGCTTGGCAAACTTTCGGCAGGCCTCTGTAGACGTGGGCAGTTTCATATAGTCTGCAATTCCATTGGACTCAAACAAGTAGGTAATCTCTTTCAGTCGAGATTCCATTAGCTCAATATTTTCAGGGAGTTTTTGCACAAACAAATCAAGCGGACGGTCTCCTGAATATAGCTTGACTGCGGCGTCGATGAATCCTTTCATCGTATGCGGCTTGCGATAGTAGCGAATCACCCCAAATGGTTTGTCTTTGCCACACAAACGGTTAGTACGACTAAACGCCTGAATAATGTTCTCGTAATCGATAATCTTGTCTAAATACAGTGTATTCACCCATTTGGAATCAAAACCGGTTAGCATTTGATCCACAACGATGAGCAAATCAAGACGGCGTTCATCACCCAGGCCAATGGTCTCATACGGATGTTTGTGTGCGAGCCTTGCCGACATGTCTTTCTTCATTGCCGACCATGTTAGAATAGTGAATTCCTTGCCGTACGTCGCATTGTAATCGTTAATAATCTCTACCAGTGCGTCTTCTTTAAAGATCGCATTGTCCGTGTTATCGATATTCGGGTCAAACAATGCTGCAACTTTGAGAGAAGGATTGCGCTGTTTAATAAGACGGTAATAATTAATGGCCTCTGGAATACATCTGGTGGCCAGTATCGCATGGTACTTGTAACCCCGACTTAATACCGGAAATTGACGAGATATGTCTTCAATCACCTTGTCAACATGAGGTGTACCTGGCGCGTACTGCGCAGCAGGCATAAAATCTTCTATGCCTTTAATTCTCTCCCCAGCTTGCGTTTGCATCGACCCCATAGGCACGCATTGAGGATCCATGTAGTAATCAAAAACTTCAGCCTTTGAAGGATCAGCATAGACTTCCTCAACTGAAGAGGCTTTAGATTCTTCCAATGCCACTTTCTGCCGTGCGTCGTCATCACGGTAAGTGAACACTTGATCAGGATCAAAGCCAAGCACATTACCATCACGAATACCATCGGCAATGCTGTACCTGTGCAAACAGTCACCGAATACCATCGCTGTAGTAGAGCCCTTTTTACGGTTCTCTTTATGAATAGGCGTACCAGTAAAACCGAAATACAACGCGTTAGGAAAAGATTGACGAATATCACGCAACATGTCACCGAATGTAGATCGATGGCACTCGTCGATAATAAACACAATACGCTGCTTGGACATACGGTCGAGCTGCTCTTGTGTTACACCACTTTTCTCTGCCTTAATGTTGCTCATCTTCTGTATTGACGTAACGATAAGCGTATCTTTAGGGTCACTGCTAGCTAATTTCGCTTTAAGTTCGCCCGTATCTTCAGTACCTTGTACGTCATCTTCATTGTCGGCAAATGACCGGTATTCGCGCAGTGACTGAGTTCCTAATTCGATGCGATCCATAAGGAATATAACCTTGTCAGCATCTTTAGAATCAGCAATCAACTGTGCTGACTTGAAACTCGTCATCGTTTTACCGGAGCCCGTGGTATGCCACACGTATCCACCAGGACGCCCCGGCGTACCTGTAGGAACAGGCTCATCCCATCGGCACTGACGAACCACATCAGAAATATGACTAGCTGCATAATACTGGTAACTGCGCAGCACTTTTAGACTACCGTCTGAACTGTCAGCCACAGTATAAAAACCGACTAATTGATGAGCCATCGGTATTGACAACAACTTGCCAGCAAATTTTTTCCACTCGTCAGAACCTGGGTTAGCGCCGTCAGCTATTGGTTCGTTGTTGTAGTCTGCCCAATAGAAATAGTAGTTTGGATTGAACGCTTCTGTCGTACCTGGATTAGCAAAATACACCGCGTCATCGGGATTCATTGCCACAAATATTTGTACTAGACGGAAAATCCCCGTAAACACGCCTTCATGGCTGTACTTCTCAATCTGATTGCACGCCTGACTGATATCAACGCCACTACGTTTGAGCTCAATATGAATAACAGGCATACCATTGATAAGTAAACACAGATCACCACGTCGATTATTCAGCATCTGACTTTTGGCCGTATACACAGGTTGCTGAGCGATTTGGTATCGACTTTGCCCCGCAGCAATCTCCCTACGATCATAAATTTTCAGGCTTACTTCTTTGCCAAAATGCCGTTCATCGCGTGGATTATCACGTGTAATAGCAACAGTTTTCCCATTAATAAACGAATTCAACGCTAAAGGTGTTCGCAGAGTTTCAATTTTGTCAAGAATCTGACCCATCTCACCTTGAGTGAGTGGTTGACCATTAAGACGATCTTGCCCCGAGTTGTTCTCGTAGAGAATTGCAGCCCAATTATCAAGCAAATCCTGTTCAGTAGGATATTTCAGTACACCGTCTTGCCATCCATACTCCTGCTGTAGCAGAGCAATAACATCTTCTTCAAAATCTGATTCTTTGGTGTAATACATCCATCACTCCTTATGCGCGATCACCACGCATGCTTGCCTGCGTTAAGCAACGAGTCAATATCGTCAAAAGCGTTTTCTATTCGTTCCGTGTGGTACATCTCGTAAGAATCGTAAATCGTTTGCGTTATGCCATGATTATTCCATTTCTGCAACATGTCGTCAGCAGAAACATCTTTGTACTCTGCATACTGTTCTAACAGTTCAATAAAAAAATCCATCTGTTTAGACATGCTCATCCCTCCGTAAATATAGGGAATTTCGTGGATCGCCAGTCACCTGTTCACATTCCCACATGTCAAAAATACCTAGTGGAGAAAACTCAATCATCTCAAGCTGTGGATCATTAAACATACGATAGGTTTGCGACCTAAGATACGATTCAAGAGCTTTCATAGGCGCAATGCCATATTTCTCGTTGATCATGCGCACGACTTCTTTGTCGTAATGGCTGTTGATTTCCGCTTGCAACTCCATCATGGCTTAATCACCTCACGGAACGTTAAAATACCTAATGCTGCTGGCGTTTTGAACGTGTACTGGTCGGTAAGGTTCTGAGTTTTCAAACGACGAATCGCCTCTTGTTCAGTGTAGATTCCTGCAAAGAATCGTCTGAGAACTGGCATAGTGGTGTCGTCAGCAACGGGACCAATAACAATATCTAGGCTCAAGTCTTCTGGTTCACCGTTTCTGTTCTTCCCTACAAAATGCAACCAATCCGTATTAGCTGCAGTGAATTTGAGAACATTGAGATGCTGAATTGCATCCTCGTCACAATCGAACACAGAGATAGAAGCAGCTCCCGTACTACGACGTCGTGCAGTCAATACAGCCCATCGAGCAGCCTGCTCATATCCACTGGTTAAATAGAATCCCGTACCAAAATCTAACCGGCGATCGCTTTTTAACAAACGAGGATAACGAACCTCCACGTTGCTGCCATGATAGAGAAGCACGCGCTCACCTACCCCTCTTGAACAAACATCGCATTCAACAACGATTTCTTGATCGAACGCAGCAAATCTAACTTACGTTGATGAAGAGTGATGAGGTTGTCAAGTTTAGAGAAGAAGCTGCCGATTTGCT
>CAYQJZ010000049.1:0-10930 GCA_964417995.1 uncultured Bifidobacterium sp. | reverse complement strand
ACCTCAACTCGGTACCGTCCTGGTAAAAAATACCGAATCCTACTCGTACAGCATGAATGCACGTTCGACCTATAGGCCGCACATTCGTATTGACGATAACGTATTAGACGCTAAAAGTATGCGTGTGAATACCGGTACGATCCCATTCACACTGAAATAACCCCAGATAACCAGAAATACAAACATCGCCTGTTATCGCACACAAGCATTTATCAACTGCGAAGATACAGCAGAAATGAGTGCATCATGGTAAGGTCTCGAACGAAGTAGAAGTGCGACAGACATTAAGTAACACTGCATATTGTTGAATTGTCAGAACTGCCACAGGTTGTGTCGTCTTGTAGCTGCCTAACACTGCAAACCCACACAACAGTAAGGAGTCACCATGGCACATCGCGATCACGACAGGTTTAGCCAAATTGAACGCATCACTGCCGAACTCATTGGTCGTTCCGGATACTACGCCACATCATTACAGTCAATTGCAGATCGCGTAGGCATTACTAAAGCAGGGCTGCTTCACTATGTAGGCACTAAAGACAACCTGCTAAACCTCGTTATGCATGATTACGACAACGAGGGCTTAGCTGCTCTCGGTCTCGATATTGACCAGTGTGCTACAGCGTCAGATACGGAAATCGATAAGGAAATCATCACCACCTCCGATACAGAATCTGATGCAGAATTCGATACAAAAAACACTGCAGATACCGATTTTCAACCCAACGTTAATACGAATATAAAACCGGAAACCCCACAAAATAATAGCTCTTCACCAACACAAAAATGCTGTTCTCAACCCCAGGCTGGCACGCAATCAGTCCCTGAGTATTTTCGTCGCCTTGTTCACGCGAATGCACAGCGACCTGAATTTGTGCGATTGTTCACCATGCTTAATACAGAAACACTTAACCCCGATCATCCAGGGCGTGCTTATTTTAGTGAACGCGAACAGAAATTAGAACAAGCCGCTGCTGATCCACGCTGGAATATTCCTGATGGGATTGATGGCAAAGCAGCAATTATGGCAGCTTTTATGGCAATGGATGGTATTCAGATCAAATGGCTGCGAGAACCAGACCGTGACCTGGAAGCGATGTGGCAACAAATCGAACCGGCCTTATTCCCACCCTCTATTTGGGGGCAACCATGTGATAACAACACGACTCAGCCATATGACACCACTGTTTCTACCAACATGGAACAGGCATAAAAACAAACTTATTCTAAAAAACGCTGCTCTACTACGTCATCTCCAGAACGACTTAACACGTCTTTGCCCATGCGTCAAAACAAATCTACTGAAGTACGTGCCGAGCGCTGTTGCTAACTAAGAGCCGTGCCAACTGAACCACGTTGAACAAATACCGTGGGTATCTGGCAGCTTTCTGGCGAATTTTCCGAATCCGTAATACATGACAGCAGCATTTCTACACCTCGGCGTCCCATATCTGCCACCTGCTGAGAAATAATAGAAATCTGCGGAGTCATAAGTTTAAACGCGTCAATATCATCGAATGACACCACAGAAATATCAGTGCCAATATCGATATTCTTGTCATGTAAAAGACTGATCATCGTCACTGCGTCTGGAGAATAAGCAAACACGATCGCACTCACACCAGCGTTTAATAGCTCAATCAAGGCCTGTTGACGAGATTCAAAAGTACTGTCGCATGAGACAACTGTTATTTCGTCTTCATTGAACAATTCTGCAGTAATAGTACGGAATGCGGTTTCACGCTCATTCACGCTAAACGATCCCAATGAAGGATGCGTCACATAACCAATACGACGATGTTCTAACTGGTGTAATGTGCTCAATGCTTGCCGCAATCCTGGATAGGGATCAGACACGACAAATGGCACCGTGTCTACGCCAGGTATGCGTCGATCAACAAATACCAACGGTAATTTCTGTTGCTCCACCAACGAGGTAATACCCGGTGAACGTACACCCTGTGGCACCACAATTGCTCCATCGATGCGATAGCCAAGCAGAACATTAATAAACTCATCCTGACGTGCCACATCTTCGGCAGCTGTACCAATCAGTGTGCTATACCCTTCGGTGTGCAACATGTCTTCTACTGAACATACAAGATCTGCGAAAAACGGGTTACGAATATCAGGTACCAGCAACCCGATAGTGTGCGACCGTGTTGAACGAATTGCCTGTGCACGCGAATCAGGAATATACCCCAGTTCATTCACTGTTCGTTGCACCAGATCACGTGTTTCTTGTGAGAATCTGCCTTTACCATGCAGGATTTGCGACACCGCAGTAATTGACACCCCCGCTTGCCGTGCTACGTCACGTATTGTCACAAACCCCATAACAAACCTCCATGTTGTCTATGTGCTAACACGATACACCGCGAACTCACCTAGTCATTGCTCTCAATCCCCCCTTATAAACAAGCACACTCATGAAACCCCTATAAGTACGCATAAAAAAATGAAACTTTAGAACCGTTGGAAGTCCCCGTAGAAAAACCCTATGAGCACATAAAACATTGACGCGGAACAAACGCCCGAGACCCTATATGTGCGCACAAAACGCTGACATGCCACGTTGGCGAAGCCCTCGCAACCCTCCCACAGTAACTCTCTGACCAATAAGACAGAGCAACGGTGAAATACAAATAAGGCCGTGCAAGTAACGGATATCGTTCCTGCACGGCCCTATGCTCTACTCGCTGTCACCTCTGCCAGACGCCAGCAATTGTGCAATGTAGCTGCGCCTGTGACCATCATGAGGCAGCAGTGTCAGCAACGCTTGGCAAAACCAGAACACTTGGCAAAACCAGCGAACTGCGTGTTTTACTCAAGTTCGATGGCGCCGGTGTAGAGCTGGTAGTACTCGCCCTTCTTCTCCAGCAGTTCCTCGTGCGTACCGCGCTCGATAATACGACCGTGGTCAAGCACCATAATCACGTCGGAGTTGCGAATGGTAGACAGTCGGTGAGCGATAACGAACACTGTACGCCCCTGCATCAGGTTATCCATACCGGCCTGCACTACAGCCTCGGTTCGTGTATCAATCGAGGAAGTAGCCTCATCGAGGATCAGGCATGGAGGATCTGCTACAGCAGCGCGAGCGATCGAAATTAACTGACGCTGTCCTTGCGACAAGCCAGAACCATCACCCTTGAGCACAGTATCGTAACCTTGCGGCAGCATACGAATGAAGCTGTCAGCGTTCACCAGTTTGGCTGCTTCGATGCATTCCTCACGGCTGGCGTCAGGATTGCCGTAGCGAATGTTCTCCATCACGGTACCTGTGAACAGGTTAACGTCCTGCAACACAATACCCAGCGAACGGCGCAAATCCTGCTTGCGAATCGACTTGACGTTGATGCCGTCGTAAAGGATCTGACCTTCCTGAATATCGTAGAAACGGTTAATCAGGTTGGTTACGGTTGTCTTACCCGCACCAGTAGCACCGACGAGTGCAACCTTCTGGCCTGGCTTAGCGAACCATGTGATATCGTGCAACACCGGCTTACTGGGATCGTAACCAAAGGTCACGTTGGTGAAACGCACGTCGCCACGTAGCAGCGTGAGCTTGCCGTTAGGCGAAGTAATTGCCTGTTCACGAGCTTTTATAGCGATATCGTGAGCTGCGCCCTTAAGAGTTTTTGCATACTCAAGAGTACGGCTACCGTCGTCAGTGTCTTCACGCTTCCACGCCCAGTATCCCGTAGCACGTGACGTTTCAGTCATTGTCTTACCGTCAGAAGCAAGTTCTACGTTAACCAAGCGCACGGTACCCTTGTCATTTTCGACTTCTTCATCCATCAGTTGGAAGATACGCGAAGCACCAGCGAGCGCCATCATCACCATGTTGAACTGCTGGGAGACCTGACCGATCGGGTTGGTGAATGAACGGCTTAGTGTCAGCAGAGAGACCAGCGTACCCAGTGTAAACGTTCCAGAGCCGGACAAGCCGAAGTTGCCTACACCCGACAGTGCAAGAGCACCGCCGAAGATTGCGAGCAAGATATACAGCAAATTGCCCATATTGCCCACAACTGGCATTGTCACGTTACCGTAGATGTTGGCCAGCGAGCTGGCATGGAAGAGTTCTTCGTTTTTCTTGTTGAAGGTTTCAGAAGTGGCCGGTTCGTGGTTGAACACCTTGATAACCTTCTGTCCGTTGACAGACTCTTCAACGAAGGCGTTGACGTCGCCGAGGGATGCCTGCTGCTTAACAAAGTAGCGGCCCGAACGGCTGACCAGTACGCGCATAATTACGATAAGCAGCGCAGAGAAGATGAGCACGAACACCGTAACAGGAATCGACAACCAGATCATCGACAGTAGTGCTGCGAGCGCAGTGATCGCCGATGAGAACATCTGCGGAAGTGACTGGCTGATGGCCTGACGCAGTGTGTCGGTGTCGTTTGTGTAGTGGCTCTGAATATCGCCGTGTTCGTGTGTGTCGAAGTATTTGATCGGCAGTAGCTGCTGGTGGGCGAACATTTCGTCGCGGATTTCCTTAAGCACGCCTTGTTCTACGCCGACAAGCAGCCAGTTATAGAACCATGTGCTGAAAGTACCAACAGCGTATAAGCAGCCCATCATCGTCAGTGCGCGGACTAGTGGAGAGAAGTCAGGGTCGTCCACGCCTACCAACGGCAGAATGTAGGTGTCGATCAGTGTCTGCAGGAACAGCGAGGAACCAGCCTGTGCAGCGGCGGCCAACAGGATGCAGATCACTACGACAGTGATCCGTCCTTTGAATTTGAAGATGTAGCCGAGTAATCGTTTGAGTGTACCCGGCGCTGCTTTTTGGCGTGGAGCCTTGCCACGATTTTGGAAGTCAGCGTCAGTCATATGTTCTGCGTCTTTCCTTGTTGCAGTGTTCTGGGTGGTTGCGGATGCGGCCTGTGTCATGCGTCCTCACCCACCTTGTTCTGAGTCTGCGACTCGTAGATCTCACGGTATTCATCGCAGGTCTCGAGCAGTTCGTCGTGTGTACCCTTGGCGATAATGCGACCGCTGTTCATTACGAGGATGATGTCGGATTCTTCAACCGAGGCCACACGCTGAGCGATGATGATCTTGGTGGTATCCGGGATCTCGTGGTGGAATGCGTCACGAATCAACTTGTCGGTCTTGGTATCGACAGCGCTGGTGGAATCGTCGAGAATCAAAATCTTCGGCTTCTTCAGCAGTGCACGAGCGATGCATAGACGCTGACGCTGACCACCAGACACGTTGGTGCCACCCTGTTCGATATAAGTGTCATACTTCTTCGGGAATTCCTGAATGAAGCTGTCGGCCTGAGCAAGCTGGCAGGCGTGTACGAGTTCTTCGTCAGTAGCATTCGGGTTACCCCAGCGCAAGTTTTCAGCGATGGTACCGGAGAACAACACGTTCTTCTGCAGTACCATAGCCACCTGATCACGCAAAGTAACCAGATCGTAGTCGCGTACATCTACGCCACCGACTTTCAGAGAACCCTGGCTGACATCGTATAGTCGCGGAATCAGCTGAACAAAACTGGATTTTGCTGAACCAGTGCCGCCAACAATGCCGACTGTCATACCGGATTCAATCTTGATATCGATGTCGTCGAGTACAGGCTTCTCAGAGCTGTCGGAGTAACGGAAGGTTACGTGGTTGAAGTCGATTGAACCGTCCTTGACTTCCTTCACCGGGTTCTCGTGATCGCGTACGGTGCTGATTTCATTAAGCAGTTCGCAGATACGTTCGGAAGAAGCACGGGAGATGATTACCATCACGAAGATCATCGAAATCATCATCATGCTCATAAGGATCTGCATCGCGTAGGTCACCAGTGCAGTTAAATCACCGGTGGTTAAACCGAGGGCTGCATTGTTGCCGGATGCGACGATCTGCTGAGCACCAACCCAAGCGATGACAATCATCGACATGTACATGCAGAATTGCATGGCAGGCGCGTTGAAGCTCATAATCTTCTCAGCCTTGACAAAGTCGTTGTAGATACGCTGGGAGATGTGGCCGAACTTGCGAACCTCATGATCTTCGCGATTGAACGACTTCACCACACGCACTGCCTGCAGGTTCTCGTCTACCACATTGTTCAGCACATCGTAAGTGTGGAATACACGTTCAAAAATCGGGTGCGTAACAATACCCAGACCAATCAGAACGATACCAAGGATCGGAATTGTCACCAGGAACACCAGCGAAATCGGCTTGCTGATGTTAAAGGCAAAAATCCACGCGACAATCATCATCACAGGAGCGCGTACAGCGGTACGGATGATCATCATGTAAGCGTTCTGCAGATTGGTGACATCCGTTGTTAAACGAGTAATGATCGAACCCGTGGAGAAACGGTCGATATTGGTGAAGCTGAAGCCCTGCACCTTTTCAAATAGGTCATGACGCAGATTCTTCGCGAAACCGGCTGCTGCGATAGCCGAATACTTACCGGCCATAAATCCGCAGAACAGCGAGACAAGAGCGCACAACAGCAGGATCAAGCCGTACTTGATGATGGGCTCCATCTGGCTCGCATAGATGCCTTCATCGATCAGCGTAGCCATAAGGGTCGGGATCAGGATTTCGAGAATACCCTCAACAACCACGAACGCTGGTGCTGCAATGCTTGTTTTTTTGTATTCACGCAAGCTACGGCCGAGCGTCCGAAGGATATGCTTCTGAGGCGTACGAACCCGATCCACGTCCACCTGCGGCGTCTCGTCGACGGTTGCAGTGGATGTCATATCGTTTCCTTTCCTTCCTTCTTATCGTCCTTTGTGGTGACATTTTCTTCTGCGTCCAAAGACGCTGTACAGGCAGAGTTCCGCCCGCAATCGCCGTCAACCAGTCCGGTGGCGGCAAGATTTGATTTCATGCGTGTAAGGTATCCAGCAAATCGTTCCAGATCCTCCTGCGACATGCCGGCGACTAGCGTGCGTTCCATATCGGCGCCACTACACGCAACCAGTTCAGCAATGCTTCGAGCTTTGTCAGTAAGCACAATTTTTCGCAGGCGAGCGTCGCTGTCAACGCTTTGGCGTTCGATTAGGCCCTTCTTTTCCATCAGTCCCAACACTCGTGAGGCAGTGGAGCGTGCAACAGAGAATCGGCGTTCAATATCGCGTTGGAATATGTCGCGATTCTCATGCCGGGCGAGGTACATAATAATCTGTACGTTTCCACCTGTAGCGATTTTGGCCTCTTGCGGTGTGGTCACTGCCAGATAGCGGTTGATCATATTGTTGAGCCCGCGAATTTCAATGCTAGGCGGACGGCTCCAGGTCTTCCAGAGATCGTCGGTGCGGACTGTCCCCGGATCTGCAGTCATACATCACCTCCCAACATCTCTCGACTCATCACGAATGGACAGCATAAAAGCAGGCATCTACAAATGTTGTATATACAACATTCGGCGTGTCGTATTTTTCTCTCATGTCAGGATGCTCTGTGTGTGACCACGTGTAGCAAAACGCATTTTCTCTTTAATTAAGCCACAATCACGCAGTAGTCGTACTGCCCATACACGCATGAAGTGCCCCGGCTTATCCATACACACTACGTGACTCGCAACCGTACTGCCATATACATGTGACGCACCCAGACAGTTCAACAGTATTTACAGCACACAAGCACATGCGACCATATATAATGGCGTGCCCCAGCTCGCCCCAGATGCTATTGCGGATTCTCAGGCGTGCGGCCATATATGCACACTGTGCCCCTAATATTGCCTTGAGTGAGCTAACGTTTGACGCGTGCGATCATATACATGGCGTACCCATTGTCCATTGAGTCAGTGTAGATGGCAGCTCACATACGGCCATATATACATGAGTGCCCACTCGCTTCACCACTTATGTGTAGCTGGCGAATGGGCACTATGTTTCTCTGCTAGAGAGCATTTTGCCAGCAGATGACGCTCTACGTAATAGAGCAATCTTCCGCTGTGCTGAATTTCTACTAACAGCAGACCCTATCCGTCAGATTGTTATCAGATAACAGTAAAAGTTGCACCACGTAAATCGTCGCGGCGACTGGAATGCCCGATGAGCAGTTCAAACTCACCCGGTTCAACAATGCGACGTGCTTGCGAGTCAACGATTGTGCAGTCAGACACAGGAATCTCAAAATTAACAGTTACACGCTGCCCCGGTTCGATTGTCACACGTTGGAACGCTTTGAGCTCGCGATCAGTCCAACTGTATGAGGTCACAATGTCACTAATGTAAGCCTGCACAACTTCAACACCCGGTCGGCTGCCACTATTCATCACCTCAACCGAAGCGCGAATAGTATCTTCAGCGGTAAAAGCTGTATCCGCGTTGTCAATGGTCACATCACCATATTCAAAGGTGGTGTAAGCCAAACCTTCCCCAAATGCGAATGCCGGTTCTTGTGTCAAATCGGCATAACGGTTACCATGCTGACCACGAATCTGGTTGTAGTACACCGGTAGCTGACCTGCATGGCGCGGGAAGGTGATCGGCAGCCTTCCGCTTGGTTCAGTCAAACCAAGAATAATCTCAGCGATAGCACGACCACCCTTCATGCCCGGGCTTGGAGCCCACAGTAATGCAGAGACACCATCGGCCACTGACTGGTCAACAACCACGCCGTTTGTTCCAATCACGCAAGCTGGTAGCACCTGCGGCTTGGAACTCATAAGCACTACAACAAGTGGCTTGTTGGTTTCACGAGCCACATTAGCGAGCGCTTCCAGCAATGCGTTCTGCCCGCCGAGCAGTTCCAGTGTGGCAGTTGAGCAGGTTTCACCGACTGTTTGAATAACGTCACCGACTACAGCTACTACAAGATCTGACTGTCGAGCGTTGGCAACAGCCTCATCAATAAGAGCTTGATCAACAGCGGAAGAGACACCAATCTTTGGCCGCGGTTGACCATCGGGGTAGGTCTCTCCTTCTGGATCAGGCACCAAGTCAACAATGTTGGCCCCTTTCGAGTACACAACCTGCCAGTTGTCTGGGGTGAGAGCGTGGAAGCCGTCAAGCACCGTGTTGATCATGTTGCGCGGCTGACCGTCAGGCATCCAGTTGACTTGTCCAGAGTTGCCAGCCCAGTCACCGAGCTGAGTTTGTGCATCGTCAGCGAGAAGACCAATCACCGCGATGCGTTTGGGCTCGCTATCCGCGGCTGGCTCGTATGGCAGTGCACCGTTGTTCTTCAACAAGACAATAGCTTCACGTGCTACATCAAGGTTGAGCTTCTGATGTTTTTCAGAGCCAATAACTGTTTTAATACGTTCAGCGTCTGGCAAACGCGGGTCTTCAAACAGGCCAAGGCGGAACTTAAGTGCAAGAATGCGTGACACTGCATCGTCGATTAGTGATTCATCCAGCAGACCTGTTCTCACAGCTTCGATAGCACCGTCATAGAATTGTGGCGTTGTCATTATTAAGTCATTGCCAGCTTTCACTGCATCAGCTGCGGCGTGCACATAATCAGGTTTAACATGCTGTTCCCAAACTGAGCGGCCAACATTATCCCAATCGGTAATCAACGTACCTTGGTAACCCCATGCGTCGCGTAGTTTGTCGGTGAGCAACCAATGATTAAAGGTCACGGGAACACCTTCAATGGACTCATAGCCGAGCATAAACGTGCCACAGCCTTCTTTTGCCACACGTTCAAACGGCGGCAGGAACCATGATTCGAGTTTGCGATGAGACAGGTCCGCTTCAGACGCATCACGACCACCTTGTGTTTCGGAGTATCCGGCAAAATGCTTAGCACATGCCAGGATTGCATCTTTAGCAAGCGGTTCGCCAGCTTGGGCACCACCCTGATACCCCTTAACAAGAGCAGAAGCCATCTCACCGATAAGGTACGGATCTTCACCGAAGGTTTCTCCAACACGTCCCCATCGGGTGTCGCGTGCGATGCACAGCACGGGCGAGAATGTCCAATGTACTCCGGTGGCTGAAACTTCTTCTGCGGTAGCACGACCAATAGCTTGAACCTTATTGGGATCCCATGTCGCAGCCATGCCAAGCTGTTCAGGATAAATGGTGGCGCCAGGCCAGAATGAATATCCGTGAATGCAGTCGTCGCCAATAACCAGCGGAATACCCAAACGTGTTCGAGTATTGACGATTTCAACAGCACGTGGAAGATCTTGCGGACTGGTATGCAGAATTGAACCAACATGTTTACTGACGATGAGGTCGTCAAGATTGCCCATACGAGCGTCGAGCTGCATCATCTGTCCGACTTTTTCTTCAAGCGTCATACGTCCTAACAAATCAGCAATTCGCTCAGCAACAGGCAAAGCGGGATTCTTATACGGCATAGTCTGATCAGTGGCTGCCATATGTATGCCTTTCTCCATTGAAACTGGCCTACGGTTATTTTTAACTACCATTTGGTAATTACCGAGTTCCAGTGTATGCCCAACACGCCGGTCATGCAACACTGCTGGTCAACACACGACATACGCAAACCTAGAGAATTTCAACAAAACGTTCATTGACCATGGATTAAGGGTCAAACACCGTTAATGACTAACCTGAGCGAAGAAACATACGACGGCATTATCTCTGTGGTATTCCGTTGGGGTATATGGTGAACTGAATGAGATAGCCGAAGGCATGGTAATGCAGTAAAACAAAGTATCACCGATCAGCAGATCGAGGAACTCTACAAACAAGCATGGGAACACAGCCTTCCAAGGCACGCATGAGACCCTCGGTATGCCCACACGCTACGGCATCGGAATCAACTGGACGAATTCCGCACTCCCTCCCCGCCACACTAACCTCAGTGGCTAACCTCAACCACCAGCAACATACAATCTGACCAATAACCCAAAAACAAAGGAGTGGGGGAGCTGACGTGTTAACGCGTGTGTTGTTGGTTGCCTGTTTGTGTTTGTTGTTTTCAACGTTGAGAAAACAGAAGCCAATGTGTGGCTTAAAAAGGACAAAAGGGTTGCGCT
>CAYQJZ010000048.1:0-11132 GCA_964417995.1 uncultured Bifidobacterium sp. | reverse complement strand
AAGGGGGGTGGTTGTAGCTGTCGTTCACGTAATAAGCGTGCGAGCATCTCCTTCATAGGGGGTGTAGTTGTCGCCTACGTGACAAGCGTGCAACATCCCTTCACAGAGGGGAGTGTTGTTAGGAGTTGAATAGGAAGGTAAAGGGGTGGTGATCGTGTTTAAGCGTGTTGGTTTTGTTAACAGGTCATTACTGTGTAGGGTGATAGCGTGTGTTGTGAGTGTTGTTCTTGCGGTAAGTTTCTTGGATGTTGCTTACGCTGACGCTAGTGACAACGTATCAGACACAACAACCACTACCACTAGTGTTGAAGACACTAGTAGCGAGCAGGAATCTGTTAGTGACGAATCTTCTGACACGGAAGACACCAGTGATACAGGGGAATCTTCTAATACGGGTGATACTGCTGACGCAGATGACACTGTTGATGTAGGTGACAGTAGTGAAGCAGTAACAGAACAAACTGACGAGCTGAGTGGTTCTGGTTTGCAGTCTGATTCTGATACCACAGATAGTGACGAGTCTCTTAGTGCTTCCACTCTTTCGTCAGAAACATCACTTCTTAGCAGCACGACATCAAATGTTGCTTATATTAATGCTAGTGGTCAGAAGGTTACCAGACAGAATGCCACTATCGTAACAAGCAGTAGTACGATTTGGACTAGCACGGACACTGATGGCTGGTATGTAGTAACCGAGGATGTGACGATTAATGATCGTATTACGTGTTCGGGTGCTATCAATCTTATTCTTGCTGATGGTGCTAAGCTCACCGCAAGCCAAGGTATTACTGTAAACAGTGGAGAGGGGACTCTGACCATCTACGGTCAAACCAAGGGCACAGGAACGCTTGAGGCTAAAGCAGCAGCATCAGATGACAATGATGCTGGTATTGGAGGTACCTCCGGTAAGTCAAATGGTGCTATCACCATAAACGGCGGCACCGTCACTGCTACGGGTAACAAGTACGCTGCTGGTATCGGTGGCGGCTACTACGGTAATGGTTCTGATGTCACTATTAATGGCGGTACGGTTACCGCCACGGCTGGTATGTGGGGTGCTGGTATCGGTGGCGGCTATGGCTACTCTGGTTCTGCCATTACTATTTCTGGTGGTACGGTCACAGCCTATGGTAGTGAAGGAGCTGCTGGTATTGGTGGCGGCAGTAGCATTAGCGTCACCGATCGAGGCGACGGCTACAACATTACCATCTCTGGCGGTGACGTTTATGCAGAAGGTGGCACCGAAGCTGCTGCTATCGGTGGTGGCAGTAGTGGTAACGGTTCTAACATTAAGATCACTGGTGGTACTGTCACAGCAGTAGGTGGAGAATACGGTACTGGTATTGGTGCTGGAGTCGGTGGCAGTGCAGAAAACATTGTTATTGGTAATGGTAGTGTCAAAGCTCAATCTTTAGATTTTGATTTTTTGACTGTTTCGGGTAATGATGCTGTGTCTGTGACTCCTACGGATGGGAATGGAAACGACGTTTATTGTCTTGAGATATCTGGTATGGCGGGTATCGATGAGGTGATGGTAGGTAATAAGACGTATACCCGTAGTGGTGATCACCAAGATGATGGGACTTTTTATCCGTGGGTGTCAGGAGAGACTCATATTGTTATGGCTGATGGTGATACGTATATCGCTGACTGGGATGATGATTCGAAGTCTTTTACTCTTATACCTGTTACAACAGTTGACGTTGAAGTAGGAGATGATGTGTTCATAGATGCGGATGACGATCTGGAGGACACTGAAGACGAAGATGCTGCTTCTGGTTCCGCGGGTGGTGGTTCTTCGGAGGGTACTGAAGAGGGAGACGAGGGTAGCACTTCTGATGTTACGGATACGTATGATGTTGTTGCGGATGCGAGCAGTGGTGTTCTTGCTCAGACTGGTGCGAGCGTGGGTGTGTTGTGTGTTCTTATGATGGTTGTGGTGTGTGGAGCAGTTGCTGCTCTGGTATTGCGAAAGCATGGTAAAGAACAGCATGTTTGAGGGATCTAGGCTTACACCCTGACATGAGTGTTAAAAACTCAACAGTGTTGGGGTGTAAGTCTATGGTCGCCCTGATTCTCCACGCGTACCCGTTCCCAATCCCCAATGTGTTGGGGTGTAAACAGGGTTCACTAGAGAGATAAGTAACACGCATTTAAGGGGTATCGGACATATTCCGATACCCCTTTGGCCTATAACCGCTTTTAGTATTTGCCAGACTAAAAACAAGAACAACCGGGCTATAGGCCCCTATGGCCTACAGTTCCTTCTGTGTTTGTCTACCAGGATTAGGTTTTCCTGTACTGTGTGAGTCTTTTGTGGTTGTAGTTATGTGTTCCAGTAACCACTGTGTAACGGTAGATTCTAACCGGGGGAGTATTCTGTTAACGTTTGTGACTTTGCGTAACACGTGGTGTATCGCATGCATTGCTGGGTAGCTGTGCCTTGTCAGGAAGCAGTACGTTAATGCGTGGAGTCTTGGTGACGTTTGCTTGGTGACATAAGGAGAAGCGCATGTACGATTTCAATACGCTGGTGGATCGTCGAGGCACTACCTCGTCGAAATGGCATTTGATTGAACAAGATATGGGTCCGGGTAACGATGACGTGATTGCCTTATCTGTGGCTGATATGGAGTTCAAACCAGCGCCAGAAATTGTGGATGCGCTTGTTAAGGCTGCGCAGAACGATATTTTTGGCTACGATTATGCGACTGACGAGTATTTTGATGCGTTGGTTGGTTGGATGCATCGCCGTCATGACTTTGATATCAAGCCTGAATGGGTGAACCTATCTGATGGTGTGATGCCTGCTGTTAATACGGCATTGCGCGCAATTACTCATCCTGGAGACAGTGTTATTGTTCAAATTCCTTCTTACCCGCCATTTGTGGCTGCTGCGCGTAATAATGGTCTGACACTGCTTGACAATACGCTGGTTCTTGGTGAAGACGGCCGTTACACAATGGATTATGATGATCTCGAAGCCAAAGCTTCCGATCCTCGGTGCACAGCGATTATATTGTGTAACCCGCATAATCCAGTTGGTCGAGTGTGGACTTCTGACGAGCTGCGTCGTGTTGCTGACATTTGTCTCGACAATGGTGTGACAATCCTCTGTGATGAGATTCATGCGGATTTTGCGTACCCCGGTCATACGGTGACGATGTTTTCAACGTTGGGGGAGCGTTACGCAATGAATTGTATCGAGTTTACTGCGCCAACCAAGACGTTTAATCTTGCTGGTTTACTGTGTTCTAACGTGATTATTCCTAATCCTGAACTCAAGCGTGCTTTTGATGTGGCTGCTGAAAATGTTGCTGGGCTGACCGTTAGTCATTTTGGGCTTGTGGCTTGTCAAGCTGCCTACAATCATGCAGAACCGTGGCTTGATGAGTTGATGGTTGTTTTGCGCGGTAATCTTGATTTACTTCGTGACTTTGCGAATGCGACTGAGGGTGTTCGACTGATTGAGCCGGAAGGAACGTATCTGGGTTGGGTTGATCTACACGGACTTGGTTTTGCTGATGCTGATGAAATGTGTCAGTTTATGCGCAATAAGGCGCGCGTGTACTTCGATGAAGGTGCAATGTTCGGTACCGCCGGTTGTGGGTTTGAACGAGTGAATCTTGCCTGCCCGAAGTCGCTGCTGGAACGTGCATTGACTCAGGTTTCTCATGCTTTAGCTACCCGCTAACACCTCTTGACGTAGCCGGTATGATGAACAGGGCCATCACAACCAGTCAAGACAACGGAGGAATGATGAACGGACACGGCATGAAGACAACAATTCGTCGCATAGCCGCATCCGATCGTCTGTGCGGTCTGATTATGCTCGGATTCGCATTGCTGGGTTTAGTGTTGGCCAATCTGCCTGCTACAGCAGAAGTATTTGAAGCAGTTGGCGAATTCACCATAGGTATTCCAGGAACGGATCTCGATCTGCCAATCAGTGAATGGGCGCAGGACGGTCTGCTTACTATTTTCTTTTTGACTGTTGGCCTTGACCTCAAACAGGAACTAACGACTGGTTCTCTTGCCAATCCGAAGGCTGCCGCTGTGCCAATGTTGTGTGCGGTTGGTGGCATGTTGGTGCCTCCGGTGTTATTCCTTGCTGTTATTACACTGTTTTCGCAGTTAGGAACGGCGAGTATTGGTGACGTGATGCTTGCTTCTGGCGTAACAGTGTCTAGCGATGTAGCCAGTCAGGGCTGGGCAATCCCTACAGCTACTGACATTGCATTTTCATTAACGGTACTCGCGTTGTTTGCTAAAGGACTTCCCGGGTCGATTCGTGCATTTCTTATGACGCTGGCCACTGTGGATGACTTGTTAGCGATTATTTTGATCGCCGTGTTCTTCTCGTCATTGAACGAATGGTATTGGTTCGTTGGCATTATCGTATGCGCTGTGGCATGGGCGTTCCTGGTGAGACTTAAACGCGTACCGTGGCTTGTCGTGGCCGTGGTTGGCATACTGGCATGGGTGATGATGTTCGAGGCAGGTGTTCATCCCACACTGGCTGGTGTACTGGTTGGTCTGCTCACCCCGTCTCGCGAGATTCATGGTGAACACTCTCCACGCGCGGAACGTTATTGCACTAAGCTGCAGCCTTTCTCCTCGCTTCTTGCCCTGCCAGTTTTTGCGTTATTTGCCACCGGCGTGCACTTTGACACATTGTCTCTATCATTACTCGTGTCGCCAGTGGTCGTGGCTATTATTGTGGCGCTGGTTGCTGGCAAACCCATTGGCATTCTGGCCACCGCATGGGTGTCCACTCATGTGGGCGGATTGTCAATGCCGCGCGGTTTACGTGTGCGAGACATGATTCCAGCTTCCTGTGCTTGCGGTATTGGGTTTACGGTTTCTCTGCTGATTGCTTCACTGGCTTATAGTAATGCTGAATTATCGGCAGAAAGCCGATTTGGTGTATTAATAGCATCGCTGCTGGCTGCAGCAATCTCAGGTGTTCTTTTACACCGTCAGTCCAAACAGTGGCAAGATACACAAACACATGCGGGTACATAGCTGATATATAGCTGACAGATATACCGGGTGACGATGCACAAGGAGTGATATGAGCGAATACAGCGACATAAACTTCAACGCAGCAGTTAACAGTACATCTGCTGCAGCACCGTCACCAGACGATGAGACAACCTCGGCGAGCAAACCATTCTCAGCAGAAGGGCAATCGTCACTGTCTGCACAGTCGTTGAGGGAACTGTATGTTTCTGAATCTCCTCAATCCAGTACGCTTTCGGCTGCTCATTCATCAGCATCGTCAACAGGAGCACAAGAAGTGTCTGTGGATTGTCCAACATCGGTAGCTCAGTCATTCTTATCGTCATCGACTTCTTCACATAACACCGTGTCTGAACCATCATCGACAAAGCTGGAGGACTACATACCGCGCGAGTCTGTGGATCCAGTGCCTTTACCACCGTCGACACCCGGCCACGCATCATCAACATCGGTTCATCCGTTGCCGATACCAGAACCACCGGTTTCACCGAGCAGTGGGTATGAACAGTCGCCGTTTAACGAAACGTATCATCGAGGACCAGTAATTCTGCGCGGATCCATGATTCCTGCAGAAAGTTCCACTGCCACGTTGCTCAGAACGCAAGACACAACCGATTGGTTGCATGAGGATCCGTGGCGAGTCTTACGCATTCAGGCAGAATTTGTTGATGGTTTCGGCGCGTTAGCAGAACTTGGACCGGCCGTATCCGTATTTGGTTCGGCGCGTATCACGCAGGATGATCCCGACTATCAGGCTGCACAACGCATGGGCCAGCAACTAGTTCAACATGGAGTTGCTGTTATTACCGGTGGCGGGCCGGGCATTATGGAAGCTGCCAACCGTGGTGCTGCTCTTGCTGGAGGCACATCGGTTGGTTTGGGCATCGAGTTACCTCATGAACAAGAAATTAACGAATGGGTGAACCTTGGTATGAGCTTCCGTTATTTCTTTGTTCGTAAAACAATGTTCGTTAAATACTCGTCAGGCGCTATCGTATGCCCGGGTGGTTTTGGCACATTAGATGAGATGTTTGAACTGCTCACACTTATGCAAACCCACAAAGTAGCCTCGACACCGATCGCCTTATATGGTACGTCTTACTGGCAGGGACTGCTTGATTGGATTTCTGGAACTATGGAAGATCGCGGCATGATTTCGCCACTCGACCCTGCGCTTTTGACGCTGACAGATGATCCTGAGGAAGCTGTTGACGTAGCCACCAGTGCTATCCGTCGTTAGACATGCAGTGCGTCACGGTTATTATGCTCAACCGACAGCCGCAATATCACATCAAGTAATTGGATGAAATAACGGCAGAATAATACAGGCTTAGCGTTTAAGAGCAATCAACAAACCAGTGCCAGTAGGAGTGAGAACCGACTGGAAACGCTCATCAGATTGCACAATGTCAAGGAGTTCACGCATTGCCACAGCCTTGTTACTGCGGTCGGCTGGGTTAAACACGCCACCGTTTGAAGATGCGCCGTCTAAGGCCATCACATCAGTAAATACGATAACCCCGTGATCGCTTAACAAACGGTCAGCCTGCTCAAATGTTGCCGCATAATTGTTAGCGTCACCAGATACAACAATCAAATCGTAGTCGCCAGCATTTAATCGTGGCAGGAATGTACTGACTGGCGCATTCACTGCACGCAGTGTGGTTTGTGTACTGTCTGACAAACGAGTGAATAACGCGCGAATCATCTCAATGCCACGTGTTGACGAGTCCACTGCCGTTAGTTGCCCTGCGCCATTCAAACCGTTAACCAACTGTAGGGTTTCGACTACAGATCCAGTGCCTACAGCAATCACTGACGAAGCATTCACCAACGACACCATTAGAGCAAGAAGTTCAGCCTGAGCTGCCGACCCTTGCGCTACACCATCGCTTTCTGCTGCTGAACGCGCCATGCTGATAGTCTCTGGCTGGCGTTCAAGTGCGCGATCCTCAACATACTGCCATGTTTTAGCCAAATTTGTATACGACGTTTTATTCATTATCTTGCCTTGTTATATGGGAACGTCTCTAAGGGTTACCGTTCTTTAATTTGAGCGATAAGCTGCCAAATTTCTTCGCCAACATCGATGCCACGCGGGCATTCACGCGTGCATGCACGAACAGACTGGCAGGCAGCAATACCATCAGCGGTATCAATGGTTTGCATACGTTCATCTGTGCGAGCATCACGAGAATCATTGATAAAACGAGATGCAGCAATCAACGCGGCTGGTCCAATAAACGCATCACCGCCCGCAAACACCGGGCAGCTGCCTTCACATACGCCGCAAGCAATGCAGTTACTCAGCATCTCATAACGAGCAAGCTGTTCTGGATGCTGCAAATATTCAAACACGTTGATATCACCATTCTTAGTGGTGGTAAGTGCGCCCTCTGCTTCTAAATACGGTTTAAGCTTTTTGATCTGTTCAAGCATGGGGTCAATATCGGCGATCAGATCACGTTGAACAGGGAAGCCTGGCAATGCAGACAATTCAATAATCGCTGGAGAATCGTTGACCATAGCTGTTCTGGTATCGGATGCGTCGTCGACGCCAGTGGTTTTGCGGAATCCTTCGTCGTCAGTTGTTGATGCTGTATCGTGTTGTATCCAGTCACGTATTGAAGCTGTACATAGTAATGTCGGTGTTCCGTTGATCGCTACAGCATCTGAACCGCACATGCCGTGTCCGCAGGAGTAGCGGAACGCTAATGTTGGGTCGAGTGTGCGCTTAATTGTTAGTAGACAGTCGAGTACTGTGTCTTCAGGGCGGGCTTGGAGTGTGTAATCTTGCACCCACTGTTTGCCACGTGGACGGCGCCGAGCTGATGAACTATTAGCGAATGGTGAGTTTTTCTTTGCAAACGGACTGCTGCCACGCGCACGGTCACGGTCACGTTCGGGACGGGGGGTGAATCGATGCACGCGCAGCGTCACCATCGTCATGCCACTGTCGGTACTGACGCTCATTCCTCTGCCTTTCTGCATGAAGCCGTCATATAGTTTGCCATATCCCATGCCCCGTTGGTATTAGTAGACACGTGTTTGTGGTGGCATATCCACAATATGTACCGGTTGCCAGTCAATGGATCCAGCTTTATTGGTCATGGAATGCGCAAGGTAATGGTTGTCATCACGCTGCGGATAATCAGTGCGCATCAGTGAACCGCGTGATTCGTGGCGTGCATTGGATGCGCGTAGAACTGCTGTGCTCAGAGAGGTAAGATGACGGGCTTCCCAGATTGCTGTCAGTTCCTGGTTGAACGCTGGGCTATCGCTGTGCGGGTGTAATGCAGCTGCTCGTGGAACAATAGTGGAATCAAGAGCATTCAATGCGGTGGTGATACTTTCTTCATTGCAACGCACAGCAATAGCTTGTTCCATGATGGTGCCGAGGTCGCTCATCAGCTGATACGGATTATCACTGCTGTGAGCGTTGCTGGTATTAGCGTTAGTACTGCTGCCAGTGTTGTCGTCACTGGTTGTGGTAGATGCTGACTTGGCTTTGGCGAGCAGATCGGCAACTTCAGCAGTGCGAGTATCGGCTGCTGCTGTTACCGGATCAGGAGTATGAACAGTTTCCGTGCTGGTATCGATATCAGTATCAGTATCAGCAGCAGAAGTGTTAGAGGCAACAGAAGCAACAGAGGCAACATCAGCATTACTGTTGGCAGATTGAGTTGAATATGCTGCCATTGCCTGTCCAGCGCGAGTACCGAACAAGCAGGCGTCCAATAGTGAATTACCGCCCAAACGGTTTGCGCCATGCACAGATACGCACGAGCATTCGCCAGCCGCATACAAGCCGTGAACGATATGACGTTCACCATCAACCCACTGGTACACTTCACCGTCAGTAGAAATGGGAATACCGCCCATAGTGTAATGTGCAGTCGGTTTAACCGGAACAAGATCTGTAGACGGGTCAAGATTCGCGTATTTGTGGATTGTTTCCACTACCTGCGGTAGAACTTCAGCCATATGATCAGCATCAATGCCTGTCATATCCAGCCATACACAATCTTTAGGGCCATCCGGATTCTTAGGATCAGCCACACCGCGTCCGGCATCTATTTCGGCACGAATCGCACGACTTACCACATCACGTGCCGCTAAATCAGCATGTCCAGAAGCATAACGTTGCATAAACGCTTCACCCTCAGCATTACGCAGCACACCCCCCTCAGCGCGGGCTGCTTCTGACAACAAAATACCCGTATGCGCCAAACCAGTCGGATGAAACTGCACAAACTCAACATCTTCCACCTGCAAACCGGCTTCAAGCGCAAGTGCCATACCATCACCAGTTAAATCCCATGAATTAGATGTGGTATGGAATAGGCGACCTGCACCGCCAGTGGCCAGCATTACTGAACGGGCATGGATAGCATGCGCGGTACCAGTATGTGTATCAAAAGCCACTACGCCGGCTACTTGCTGACAGTCATCGTCTAATACCAGATCGGTCACGTACCATTCTTCAGCGAATTCAATGCCTTCAGCAACACACTGCTGCCATAGCGCATGCAAAATCTGATGACCGACACGATCTGCTGCATAAGCGGCACGCTTCACAGGTTGACCACCGCAATCAGCAGTGTGACCGCCAAAACGACGTTGAGCAATGTGACCATCTTCAGTACGAGAGAATGCTACACCAGCATGTTCTAAAGCAATAACAGCAGCAGGAGCTTCTCGTGCAAGTAATTGCGCAGCATCCTGATCGACAAGCCAATCGCCGCCTTTAATGGTGTCGTAATAATGCCAATGCCAATCATCGTGCTCCATATTGCCTAAACTGGCAGCAATACCACCCTCTGCAGAACCTGTATGCGAACGCAACGGTTGTAACTTGGAAATCACTAGAACCGACGGGGGATTACCGTGTGCTTTTGCCTCGGCGCATTCTGGGGAACGCATTACCCCCAGTGCAGCAGATAAGCCAGCTGCACCAGCGCCAACGATTACAACGTCATACAATGCTTTGACATGCTTCGGACTCATAGTCACGATTCTTGCACAAGTACATCGATAATGAAGTCATGAGTGAGTCATTGGGTGCTAAGTTTTCGCAAGAAAACACTTCGCTACCATACAACGCTGAGAATATTACTGGGCGTAACAGTACGGAATATGACAGCACGAATCGCGGTAGTACGGAACGCAACAGTGCGGAACACAACGGTGTGAAAAAGTACAGCACGAAACACAGCAGTACGGAACGCAACAGTATGAAACATGACAGTATGGAATGCAGCAGTGTGAGACACAACGGTGTGAGACATAGCAGTACGGATTGCAGCAGTATGAAAAATAACAGTGCGAAAAATAACGGTATGAAACACAACGGTACGGAATACAGTAGTCACAAACACCATCAAGGAACATTCAACGAACACGTTTACCAGATCGTCGTGCGCATTCCCCGCGGACAAGTTGCTACCTACGGGCAGGTGGCAGTGCTCGCCGGGTATCCACGTCGTGCACGATTTGTGGGGTACGCGTTACACTCCAACCCTGAACCTGGTGTGATTCCTTGTCATCGTGTGGTATTTCGTGATGGTTCATTGGCGCCAGGATTTGCTTTTGGGGGAGAGGAACATCAACGTGAATTGTTGGAGCAAGAAGGCGTGATTTTTGTACCACCTGCTGATGGGAAGCCCAATGCAGGTGCTGATGGGTGGCGTGTAGATTTGCAACGCTGTCAATGGCAGGCATAAACGGGTTTCAAGCCCCTGCGCTCCTACTTTTGGTTTTGTTTCAGATTGTTGGAGTGAGGCTGTTTTCGTTGGTGTTCCAATGGTTTTGGTGTTTCGGGTTTCTTTCAGTTTTCCCTTTGAATCCCTGCAAATCTTCGGGATTCTCTAAAAAATGTGGGGCTATAGGCCAAAATGTGGGCAAAAAGTGAGGGTTGGAAACCCTTTGAGTCTAGGCGTATATGAGGTAGGTACACAACCTAGTATGTGGCATTTAGTTTTATAGTCTGGTTTTTCTTTGGTTTTTGTGGTTTGGTTGGTTTTGGGTTGCTTGTGGTTTTGAGTGTGTTTGAATTCTTTTTCTTTTTGGTCTGTCTGGTTGTTTGTTTGTTTTCTTGAATTTGGGTTTTC
>CAYQJZ010000047.1:0-11457 GCA_964417995.1 uncultured Bifidobacterium sp. | reverse complement strand
CATGGCTTCTAATGCGCAGTTTTTCAATGCAAATGCGACTGCGCTCGCACGTTCAGCTGGAGTCATACTTTGATGATAGCGGCATAAAATTTGTGCGCATATGTTCGAGGTTATCGGGGCTTAAGATATGTTAATGACTCGGCGAGGGTGTGCCGGGATGTAAAATTTGTCGCATTATGGCACGAAGCACATCATCATCTTCTTCATCACGGCGGTCATCGAGTACTAAGAGCACGTTGGCGAACAGTGATCAGCTTCCTGAAGAACCTTTGTGGAAGCGGATTCTGCTCGCTATTCCGCGCGCTTTGGGCTCGATGGTGCGTTCGTTGTTGGGTGTGGGGGAGTACGACCCTGCTTACCGTCGTGATGGCTTATGTTTTTTGATGTTGGTGCTTGCTGTGTTTTTCTGTGCCTCGGAGTGGTTCCGTGTCGATGGTGCTATCAGTCGTGTGCTGCATGCTATCGCTTCGGGTGTGTTGGGCATGATGAGTGTGGTTCTGCCTGTGCTGCTGGTAATTGTGGCAATCCGGTTAATGCGTAATTCCGGTCGTGAATCCGATAATTCCCGCGTTGTTTCTGGATGGGTACTACTTCTGTGGTCAATCTGCTCAATTCTTGACGTCGTGTTGGTATCGGACACTGCTGGTTTTGATATCACCGCGTTACAAGGTGCCGGTGGTCTAATCGGTTTTATTCTGGGGTCTCCATTGGCGTGGGGACTTTCTCAAGTGTTTGCCATCGTCGTATTTGTAATGATCGGCTTGTTCTCACTGTTGTTGATCACACGTACGCATGTCACCGATGTTCCGCAACGCATCTCCGATATGGTTGCCAAAACGCGAGGTACTACAACATCAACGAGTGAAGACGATAATCCTTTTCCGAATGAGGTACGGTTTGGTGACGATACCATCGCCTTTGCTGACGGCGTACCTGCCCACGACGGAACTGATAACGATACAGATGTAGAAACGTCTCAACCAAAGAAAAGCTTGTTTGAACGCCTATTCAAGCATCGTAAAAAGAAAGACGCTGATGGTGAGCTTGACCGTTACGAAGGCGATGACCCCTTTATGACGGCAGCAACACTTCATGGTTCAGATGGTGGAACGCAACTGATGCCATCCGCATCGCCGCGCATCGTCTCATCTACCTACGATGAAGAAACAAGCGACGATGATGATTCAGCGTTAGAAGCTGATGACATTTCTTCTCATAACGATGTATCCCATGATGTTGCTCTTGACGACCCCTGGGCGGCAATCGGTGAAGACGGGTCAATGGTAGATCTTCCGGTATATAACGCCGCTTCTACTGATACAGCTGAACAACAAACAACAGACAACAGCAGTAATACTGCAAACAGTGTTGCTGCTGCGAGTACTGATACCGACAGTGAACACCCTGATACGCCATATACGCTGCCGGATCTTGGAATGCTTGCTAAAGGTCAGCCACACGCTGCACGCACGCCAGCCAATGATCGTGTTATCCGCGCATTAACCTCTACTTTTGACCAGTTCAAAGTCGATGCCAAAGTTGTGGGCTTCCTGCGCGGCCCATCAGTGACCCAGTATGAGGTAGAACTGGGCTCTGGAGTTAAGGTCGAAAAGGTAATTAATCTTAAAAAGAATATCGCCTACGCGGTTGCCAGCTCCGACGTGCGCATACTCTCGCCAATTCCTGGAAAATCTGCAATTGGTATCGAAATTCCTAACGAGGATCGCGAAATCGTACATTTGGGCGATGTACTGCGCTCCGATAAAGCCAAGAACGATCCTAATCCAATGCTGACCGGTATCGGCAAAGATGTTGAAGGTCAATTTGTTACAGCAGATTTGACTCGAATGCCACATCTACTGGTCGCCGGTGCTACTGGTTCTGGAAAATCGAGCTTTGTCAATTCCATGCTCACCTCGATTATTATGCGTGCCACGCCTGAGCAAGTACGCATGATTCTCGTTGACCCCAAGCGCGTGGAATTATCTGTTTACGCAGGCATTCCGCATCTGCTCACCCCAATTATCACTGACCCTAAGAAGGCCGCGCAGGCGTTGGAATGGGTTGTGAAAGAGATGGACGCACGCTACTCTGACCTTGAATTCTTCGGATTCCGTCACGTCAAAGATTTCAACGAGGCTGTCCGCGCTGGCAAAGTACATGCTCCCGCCGGATCTGAACGCAAGGTTGCGCCCTACCCGTATCTGCTGGTTGTTGTTGATGAGATGGCTGATCTAATGATGGTAGCCAAGAATGATGTAGAAAGTTCAATTCAGCGCATCACCCAGCTGGCACGTGCAGCCGGTGTACATCTGGTACTTGCCACTCAGCGCCCATCCGTTGACGTGGTAACTGGTTTGATCAAAGCGAATATTCCGTCACGTTTGGCATTCGCCACATCGTCTGCCACTGATTCACGCGTAATTCTCGACACTGTGGGTGCTGAAGCACTTATTGGTCAAGGTGACGCCTTATTCCTGCCAATGGGTTCAGCTAAACCAATTCGTGTACAAGGAGCATGGGTGTCAGAAAAGGAAATTCGTGCAGCAGTCACTTACGTGAGCACACAGCGCAAGCCCCGCTATCGTGAAGACATTGAACAGATGGCTAACGAGGCTGAACAACATACTGTTGACCCTAGCGAAGATATCGGCGACGATATGGATGTGCTACTGCAAGCCGCTGAACTAGTGGTGAGCACCCAGTTCGGTTCAACATCAATGCTGCAACGTAAACTACGTATTGGTTTTGCCAAAGCAGGCCGCTTAATGGACTTGCTTGAATCTCGTGGCGTGGTTGGACCATCTGAAGGTTCCAAAGCACGACAAGTTATGGTACAGCCTCAAGACCTTCCTGCTGTGCTCGCTTTTATCCGTGGAGAAACCGATTCTTTCCAAACCAGTTCTGCCGAACAGCAAAGTATAGACGACATGTGACATACACGGCATATGAGTATATGAATGCACAGTTACGAGTACCTGCATCGTGGATGTGAACAGTTACAAACAATTGTCTGGTTGTTGACAACGACAGAACATGGGTCACAGTCAGTAAATTAACAGTATCGAACGATGCCATGGGCACAGACTGCATGCACCGTTCATTCGAATAGGTGAATACGTAACATGCACATAAACAGATAAGCCATCACACGGTTAAGTGGTGTATTGTCAATCCTTGTACAGAAACGAAGTAGACAAGACACATTAAGGTGAACAGTATGCAGACACGAGACGAAAAAACCGGTAAAACACTGTGGAGTGGCTGGAATAGTCCACCCAACCTGGTCACCTACGCTCGCATCCTTCTGGTGGTGATTTTCCTAGTGCTGAATATTGCTGCCGGCGAATGGGGTGTGAACAATCTGGTACTGCGCTGGATTGCCGCTATTTTGTTCATTATTGCTGTTTCTACCGATAAAGTCGACGGTTGGATGGCTCGTAAATACGATCAGGTCACTGATCTGGGTAAACTGATGGATCCGATTGCTGACAAGCTGTTGATATGCTCTGCACTGGTTGTAGCATCAGTGTTCGGAGAACTGCCATGGTTGGCTACTGCGCTGTTCCTGGTACGTGAAATCGGTATCACAGTAATGCGCCTGATTGTTGTTGATACTGGCGGTGGCGTGATCGCAGCAGCATGGCCAGGCAAGCTGAAAACCGTGTTCCAAAGCATTGGCGTGTCAATGCTGCTGCTGCCTGTATGGTCTTTTGTCCCCGGCATTGACGCAAATCCCCTGTGGCTCAACATCTACTACTGGCTGGCTTACGCACTGATTTACATCGCACTGGTGCTATGCTTGTACTCCGGTGCTGTTTACGTAATTAACGTATTTGTGAAATCCAAGAAGGCGACGGCAGTCTGATGACAGCGAATGGCATGACCACTGAACATGACGGGAATGCCAATACCGAATTAGCAGGGTGTAATGTTGCCCATGTCGCTACTGCCAGTGGTACTGATGGCATAGCAGATACTGTCAGTGTTGGTACTGGCGACATGCGCGCGTTACGCCACCGTTGCGATGAACTTGCCTCGTCAATACTGGAGATATGCGTGCAGCATCAGCTGAGAATCGCTGCAGCAGAATCGTTAACCGGGGGATTGATTGCCGATTCGTTTGTGCGCATTCCCGGCGCCTCGCGGGTATTCTTAGGTTCCGCAGTTACGTACGATATTGCCGCCAAAGCATCGATACTCGGTGTTGATCGCACGTTGTTGAATACCCAGGGGGCATTTCATCCTGAGGTTGCGCGACAAATGGCCGTAGCTACAGCACGGTTGTACATGCAACCGGAGTATCGCGGTCGCGTTATTGGATTATCAACAACCGGTGTAGCTGGTCCTGGTCCCGATGGAAGTAAACCTGCCGGGCTGGTATATATCGGCATTGCCATGCCAGCATGCGGTAATAACAATGAGCAGGTTGAGGCCATCGAATTACGCTTGCACGGCAGTCGTGAACAGGTGAGAAATTTAACCGTGCTTCACCTTCTGGAAAACTTGAGTCAATTCTCAGTATTTTCACAGGAATAAACTGAGCGGGTGTTGGTTGAGCTAAGTGGAACACAAATCACTGCCGCTGAGCCAATAAGGAAAACGTTATGGAGACCATGCCCTACACGACCGAACAGATCGACCGCACTACGACGATAACCCCTGCTCCTGTTAAAGCTGGTACTGCTCGAATGCGTGATCTGACCCCGGCACAGCGTAGGGCGGTAATGTTTGCTCAGCAGCAAGTACTCAAAGCTCGCGCCGCTAAAAAAGCCAAAGATGAACGCCAAGCAGCTCGTGCGCGTATGTGGCGTGAAGAAGATGCTGTGGAACAGTCTCGTTCACGTTCTCTTCGCAAAACAGACACTGCAAGTGAAATGCGAAATGTATCGTTACGGGAGGCGATCGGTCACGTTCTACGCGACCTGCGTACCCGCGATCACAAGACTTTGCGCGAAGTCAGTGAGAAGGCTGGCGTGTCACTCGGCTATCTGTCGGAAGTAGAACGTGGTCAAAAAGAGGCCAGCTCTGAACTGCTTACTTCAATTGCTGAAGCATTAGGCTTAAACACTTCGCAAATGCTGCGCATGGTGGCCGATTATCTCGACTCCCTCGAAGACTAAGCCTTAAGTTACTGCGAATAAATTCAGGCGCCATTCAGCGGTTATGCGTTACTCATGGTATGTGCTGACTGATGTAGCACCAACAGCGAGTCGTGAGCGTCAAATATGTCAACCAGTTGGATTGCGTTGCGCGGGTACACTGAGATGTCATGCGTGAAAGGGAATTCTGGCAGCTTCTCGAAGAGGTTTTCGGTCGCAGCTACGGCCGTAGTCTCTCCCGTGATCAACAGTTAACCGCATTAGACGGTATGACAGTGATTGATGCACTCGATGCTGGAATCGAACCGCGCGTAGTGTGGAATGCGCTATGTGATCAGATGGATATACCAGATCCGCAACGATGGGGGAAAGATCACAATGCGCCGCCACTGCCGGCAACCGGAATGTATTAAGTATGTTTCGCTACTGCTACTGCTACTGCTACTGCTACTGCTACTGCTGTTGCTGTTGTGGCTACCGTGGTTATTGGTAGTTATCGTTTGCTGTGAGCGAGACGCCACGCCGAAAAGTGTATTTTCTTTTAATTCGAACAGATGTTCGCATAATGGGTTATAGTTATCCACAGTGATTTGAAGGCGGCTACAAACCTTCGACCACAATGAACCGGCAACCTTGCCTCACAAGGATGCCAGATCATACGGTGGTGATGATGTATCCGCTGTGAACATTGTTTAAGGAGACAGCATGGCACAACAGACAAGTGCTGCGGCCAAAAAAACCGCAGACAATGAAGATGGGATCCCAGCCGTCGATCCGCGCAAAAAAGCTGCACTCGACACGGCTTTAGCACAAGTCGAAAAGAATTTCGGCAAAGGGTCAGCCATGCGTTTGGGTGACAAGCCAACACAAAACGTCGAAGTTGTTCCTACCGGATCATTGGCTCTTGATATGGCATTAGGTATCGGGGGATTACCCAAAGGCCGTATCATCGAAATTTATGGTCCAGAATCTTCCGGCAAAACAACACTTGCCCTGCATGTAGTAGCCAACGCCCAAAAGAGGGGCGGTGTAGCTGCGTTTATCGACGCTGAACATGCACTAGATCCGGTGTACGCTCGCAAATTAGGTGTAGACACCGATTCTTTGATTGTGTCCCAACCAGATAATGGCGAGCAAGCATTAGAAATCGCTGATATGCTGATTCGCTCCGGTGCTTTAGACGTTATCGTTATTGACTCGGTAGCAGCGTTAGTGCCAAAAGCAGAAATTGAAGGCGATATGGGAGACAGCCATGTCGGTTTGCAGGCTCGTCTGATGAGCCAGGCATTGCGCAAGATGACAGGCGCGTTAGCACAAGCAGGAACCACAGCAATTTTCATCAACCAGCTGCGTGAGAAGATCGGCGTATTCTTTGGTAATCCTGAAACCACTACCGGTGGCAAAGCATTGAAGTTCTATGCGTCGGTACGCCTGGATATTCGCCGTATTCAAACCATCAAGAACGGTGACGAAGCTGTTGGTAACCGCACACGTGTCAAGGTAGTGAAAAACAAGATGGCACCGCCATTCAAGTCTGCTGAATTTGATGTGCTTTACGGTGAGGGAATTTCCAAAGAAGGGTCACTGCTTGACATGGCTATTCAAGCCAATGTCGTTAAGAAATCAGGCTCGTGGTTTACCTATGACGGTGACCAACTCGGTCAAGGGCGTGAAAATGTACGTCAATTCCTCAAAGACAACCCTGTAATCAGCGAAGAGATTGAAAACAGAGTTAAAGCCGAGTTTGGTTTAGTTGAAATTCCCGACCAACTTGCCGAAAGCGACTCCATCGGTGCCAGTGAAACAACAGGAACAAAAGTGTCAAAGTCTGAGAAGACCACAAAAACTGAGAAAGCAGGCACTAAATCCTGATGATCAGTGCCGAGGAATTTCTCTCCCAACATGTTCTACGCATTCCTGATGTTGACAGTACAGATGCTGGAGTTGTAGCAAACAATACTGGCATAAGTGCTGCCGATATGAGTACCGTCGATGAGGCAAGTATCGGGGGAGAGAACGGGTCAGATCCTTCCACACGTGCTTTTGAATCGTCAAATGGTAATCGCCACACAGTTAACCCTGACGACATAGATGAATGCCGTGAAACGGCGCTACGTCTATTAGACGCAGCGCCGCGCTCCTCAGGGGCATTACGCGAACGACTTACGGGTAAAGGGTATGCTGTCGACATTGTCGACACGGTTATAGACCGGTTAGTGCAGGTGCAACTGCTCGATGATCAGGCATATGCAGAATCAACAGTGAGAAACTGTGTCGGGCGATTGATGGGCCGCCGGGGCACAGTTGCTGAGCTTATACGTAAAGGCGTAGATCGTTCCCTGGCAGAAAGTGTTACTGGACAGGCTGAAACACAAGGCATGTTTGAGGACGCCGCATGGGAACTAGGCCGTCGATACATCGCCAAAAACGCTGGTCGCGACATGAACGTATGTAAACGTCGCTTCTGGTCAGCTGGCGGACGCAAAGGACACAGTTCAGACACCCTTCGGCGTGTTGCTGACGAACTCATGTGCTGACACTCACTTGCTGTGCAGGTAATACTCAAATACTCAAATTACTCAAATACTCACCTTGTTTGTCAGTGCCCGGCTTTGCGGGGTCTGCCGGTTTTGCATTTTCTGTCGGTCTAGGGTTACCTTCAGTTTGCGAGTAGTGCCCGATGTTCAGTTTTGCGCTTGTGGTGGTTTCAGGTTCTTCCGGAAAAATGCACAAACACAGAACTTAGATAAAGCCGATCTTCTATTGACCTTTGTCTTTCATCTTGTGCAGATATCAACACTGGTCTAGCAGAACCACAATAAAAGTGAGACCCCTTATACCCCGGGTTCTGTTACGCCGCCTAAACGGCATAGATGGCTATCCATCTCGACTTGACGTTACCGCCAAGCTCTAGCGGCCTACCCGAAGACTCGGACGAGCAGCCCTCATGCGCCTTCTGCTTGGCCTTGCTCCCAATGAGGCTTGCCATGCGGCCGACTGTTACCAGCGGCCCGGTGGTCTCTTACACCGCCGTTTCACCCTTACCCGGCAAGCCGGGCGGTCTATTCTCTGCTGCGCTATCTCTCAGGTCACCCTGGGCGGACGTTATCCGCCATCGTGCTCTGCGGAGCCCGGAAGTTCCTCAGTCGTAGCAAAAACGCTACCACCGCAGCCATCAAGGGGTCTCAAACCATCAAGGATAGCGCATCCTGCACGTTATAGAGACGCCAGAGGATGTAATTCTTCAGAATTCATCGTGCAGCGAGTTGCTCATATGATTACATGGTCATTCCGCTACAATGAAACGTACCCGCACGGCGATGGCGCCGTGTTTCACACAAAGCGGTTGAATCCGCTTGAGCTAAGGAGGTCCACATGGAAATCGTCGTTACCGGACGTCACACGCAGATTAAGCAGCGCTTCCGTGATGTCGTCGAAAGCAAGATGAATCGTGTGACCGCTATCGCCCCAGATGCTGAGCGCGTACAGATCGTGCTCACCCACGAGGGCAACCCGCGGCAGGCTGACACCGCGCAGCGCGTGGAAATCACCGTTATCGCCGGACGCACTGTAGTTCGTGCTGAAGCATCGAGCACAGATGAGTTCAGCGCACTGGATATGGCGTTGGACAAGCTGACACTCCGTCTGCGCCGTACCCGCGACCGTCGTAAGGATCATCGCCGTGGATATGTGAACCCGGTACCTGTCGATATGGGTGCTGTTGCTCCTGAGATTGAACCGGAGCCAGAGCCTGAACCAGAAGAGCCGAACAATAGCCCACAGGCCGCTGTATCGTCTGATCTCGGTCCTGGTGAATCGGTAGAGGTGCAGGTTGGTGACACTCCGATTGTTATTCGCCGCAAGCTGCATATTGCAGAACCGATGACTATCGATGAGGCTCTGTATGAGATGGAACTCATCGGACATGACTTCTTCCTGTTTGTCAACAAAGAGACGAACCGCCCATCAGTTGTTTATCACCGCCACGGTTGGAGCTACGGCGTATTCGAGATCGACACTCCCGAAAACGTGAAGAAGGACTGACCAATCCGTTAAGCACAACCTCAAGAAACGTAGACCAATCGTATAACGAGACAGTTTGTCTCATACGTTGAGTAGGCGCCCCACGCGAAACATTCCGCGCGGGGCGTTGCTCTGTGAAAGAGCACACCGGGTTTTGTTTCACAAAAAATCCCCGTGTTCGCGTACTATGGGACGAAGTTTGTGCCCGATCTCAGAGGATTGGGTTATGCTCGTTTACGGTAACCGACAAGGGAGCGAACGTGGTAGATATTGTTGACAAGGCTCTTCGCATGGGCGAAGGCCACCAGATCAAGAAGCTCGAGAACGTGGCGAAGGCCGTGAACGCGTTAGAAGACGAGATCTCGGCAATGAGCGACGAGGAACTCAAAGGCCAGACCGCCAAGTTCAAAGAGCGTCTCGATAACGGCGAGAAACTCGACAGCTTAATGCCCGAGGCATTTGCTACTGTGCGCGAGGTTTCCGTGCGTACACTCGGCCAGCGGCACTTTGACGTGCAGCTCATGGGTGGCGCTGCATTGCATTGGGGCAATATCGCCGAAATGAAAACCGGTGAAGGTAAAACCCTTGTCGCTACACTGCCGTGCTATCTCAACGCTCTGGAAGGCAAAGGCGTCCACGTAGTAACAGTGAACGACTACCTGGCCAGCTACCAGAGCGAGCTCATGGGCCGTATTTACCGCTTCTTGGGTATGTCAGTCGGCTGCATCCTCACTGAACAAAAGCCGTCAGAACGTCGCAAGCAGTACAATGCCGACATCACTTACGGCACCAACAACGAATTCGGCTTCGACTACCTGCGCGACAACATGGCATGGGAGAAAGCCAACCTTGTACAGCGCGGACACCATTACGCCATCGTCGACGAGGTTGACTCGATTCTGATTGATGAGGCAAGGACACCTCTGATCATTTCTGGCCCAGCAGAAGGTGACGTCACCCGCTGGTACCGTCAGTTCGCGCGACTGGTTCCCAAGCTCACTCGCGACGAAGATTACGAGGTTGATGAAAAGAAGAAGACCGTAGGTATTCTTGACCCGGGTATTACCAAGGTTGAGGACTTCCTCGGCATCGACAACCTGTATGAGCCGAACAACACTGCTCTGATTGGTTACCTGAACAACGCCATCAAGGCCAAGGAACTGTTCCTGCGTGACCGTGATTACGTGGTGACCCACGGCGAGGTACTGATCGTCGATGAGCACACGGGTCGTATCCTGCCCGGTCGTCGCTATAACGAGGGCCTGCATCAGGCTATTGAAGCCAAGGAAAACGTCACCATTAAGGCTGAGAACCAGACTTTCGCGACGATCACCTTGCAGAACTACTTCCGCATGTATGACAAGCTCGCCGGCATGACCGGTACCGCTGAGACTGAGGCTGCCGAGTTTATGGGCACCTACAAGCTGGGCGTGCTGCCGATCCCGACGAATAAGCCGATGATTCGCGTCGATCAGGACGATCTGATCTTCCGTACCAAGCGTGAGAAGCTTGCCGCCATCATCAAGGATGTGGCACAGCGTCACGCTAAGGGTCAGCCGGTTCTGCTCGGTACAGCCAGCGTAGAAAGTTCAGAGGTTGTCTCTTCACTGTTGGATGTGGCAGGCATTCCGCATCAGGTGCTGAACGCCAAGCAGCATGCTCAGGAAGCTGCCGTTGTCGCTGTTGCAGGCCGTAAGGGTGCCGTGACAGTTGCTACCAATATGGCTGGTCGAGGCACCGATATTATGCTTGGTGGCAACGTTGAGTTCCTTGCCGATCAGAAGCTCAAGTCTGAAGGCTATTCACCTGACGATACGCCAGAAGAATACGAAGAGCGCTGGCCGGATACTCTTGCTGAAATCAAGGAGCAGGTCAAAGACGAGCACGAAGAGGTTGTTGAACTCGGTGGCCTGTATGTGCTGGGTACAGAACGTCACGAGTCCCGTCGTATTGACAATCAGCTGCGTGGTCGTTCCGGCCGTCAGGGCGATCCGGGTGAATCCCGCTTCTATCTGAGTCTGGAAGACGACCTTATGCGTCTGTTCAACACGCAGATGGTCGCCCGCGTTATGGCCAAGGGTCTGCCAGAAGGCGAACCAATCGAAGCGAAGTCTGTGTCTAAGGGCGTGCGCACCGCACAGAAGGCCGTGGAATCCCGCAACTTCGAAATCCGTAAGAACGTTCTTAAGTACGACGACGTGATGAACAAGCAGCGCAGTGTTATCTACGCTGAGCGTCAGGCCGTGCTCAAGGGCGAAGATATCCACGATGACATCACGCGCTTCATCTCAGAAACTATTGAAAGCTATGTTCGTGGCGCCAACAACGGTAC
>CAYQJZ010000046.1:0-12445 GCA_964417995.1 uncultured Bifidobacterium sp. | reverse complement strand
CAACGCACAACGAGGCGGAGTCTGCTTATAGCAGGCTCCGCTTTTCTGTACTGGTTAGCAATGTGTGGCTTATAGCTCTAGTGCGTTGGCGGTATGGCTGAATGTTCGATACGTTAACGGATAACGTGTGCCGATTTCTTACGCAGATGTGATTGAGGGTCATGTTTTGTTGCTCGAGGAGGGTTTTACAAGATACTAAGTATCCTACTTAACGCGGAATTAGCACTGTTAATGTGAACCAGTGGTCATCGGTACGAATTGTGACTTCGCCATCGTACTGTTGAACAATGTGACGGATCGATTTGACGCCGAAACCGTGCGTTTTATCATTTCGCTTGGTGGTACGTAAATTACCTTCAGCATCAGTTTTCAGCGTTGAATCATAATAATTCTCAACGCGAATAACAATAAAATGTTCCTGGCCATACAAGGCTAACCGAATTAAACGTTTCTCTGGATCACTCAGTTTTGCCGTTGCCTCAATTGCATTATCAAGTGCATTGCCAAATAGAGAGGCAATATCCATAGACGACATACCGCTGAGTAATTTACCATCAGCCACTACGGTGAACGTAATACCTCGGTCTGAACAGACGCGCGATTTTGTTGTCAAAATAACGTCGAGAACAGGATTACCAGTATGTTGTTGTGCGCTGTACTCCTGCACTGATGCTTCAAGTTGTTCAAAACCTTGCGCAATATGTTCAGGATCCACTTCTGCACGCAAAGCAGCAATTTGATGTTTAAGATCATGCGCCAGTCGTCCGATTGATTCAATATTTTCTTTGGACTGTAAATATTCCTGATGCTGGCTTTTCAATTGCGCATTAATTGATGCGAGTTCAATATTAGAAGCGATACGTCGTATCTGTTCCTGTTGCGCATACAAGATGGCAAAACCGCAGAAATCTACCAATGTGCGGATGTAAAACACCTCTTGCCCAACCGTTCCTGAAAAAGGCGTATTGGTTGATACAAAACTTAAGTTACTCATCGCAAAGGTGATCAGCGTAGTAGAAACGGTCATTACTGTAGTTGAGACAGTTGGCACGGTTGGTTCTGTTTGACTGAAATTGCCGTATTCCACACGCCATGCCACGAGAAAGCACACCCCGTACACGATAACTAGCATGACAGCAGATTCCAGTTCGCTCGGGTGTTCATTTAGATTATTCTCAATAAAAGTGGCCAACTGCCAGTGCAATGAGGCAACAAGCTCCGCAAGAATGAACGCTCGTGCCACAATGTACAGGCTCTCGCGTTTTCCAGCACCTGAGCCGAATAGAATAATGGCGTACATGCCTACAGCGGCAAGGAACATGCCAAGAATCCAGAATGGCAGCGCCATCATGCCAGCAATATACTGCAGTGCGACCAGCGCAGGAAGGCCAGCAACACACGAGACCACGGTGCGACGCATGGGCGCACGATGGTAGATCACCGCTATGTACACCACGCAAGCCAACCACTCGCAAATTGCTGTATACGCGCGAGGAATATCAGGCAACGCGTTGATAATCGTTGTGGTCATCGGTTGCCACCCATGTAATCGGCAAGCGTTGTCAAGAACGCCTTTTTGCGTGGACGGCTAATACGTAAACGCTCGCCGTGGGAGAGAACACAATCCTGATCTTCCACAGCTGACACGTATCGCATATTCACCAAATAACACGAATTTGAGCGGAAAAAGTCGTGAGAACTCAAACGAGATTCCAACTCTTTGAGCGTGCCCGTAGTAGATATTTTGCCGCTCAGCGTGTGAATAACAATGGTGTGACGGATTGATTCGATATAAAGAATATCAGCCAGTTCAATACGCATTTGCTTAGAACCAGTTTCTATTAATAATGATTCATCAGCATTGCGCCGCACTGTATCAATTGAACGCTTAATTTCCTGGCTGAAAGCGAACCACGGTACCGGTTTAAGCAGGTAGGAGAGTGCCTGTACCTCGTAACCGCTGATAGCATACTGTGGTGCAGCAGTGATGAAAATAATGATGACGGTGTTATCGCGTTCCCGTACGTGTCGCGCTGCCTCCATGCCATCCATATTTTTCATCTCGATATCGAGAAGAAGAATGTCGTAAATCGGCGTATAACGGTCTAGCAACGCACTACCGTCGTTAAAAACAGAAACAACAAACTCTTCACTGCGTTCATTCTGATACTTGTTGAGATAATCCACTACTTGCTGGCAGCTGGCAGGGTCATCTTCGACCACACCTACACGTATAGGACGCATGCATCACCGCCTCTCATTTTTCTCTGACCAATAGCATACCGTGTCGTTGCCAGTAGCAAAGCGTCCACCCTAACAGACATGTCGGGTGGACGGTGCGAAGAGTGAACGGTTGGTAGTCGCTTTATGAAAAAGCAGCACGAATCTGATCGGCAGAACCGTACGATGCCTGAGCCCCAAGGCCAGTAGCCGCATAAGCAGAGACATAAGAGGCGAGATGTGCACTATCTACCAGCGTCATTCCTGACGACAATCCTGCCAGAACTGTACCCATAAACGCGTCGCCGCAGCCTGTAGTATCAACCGCTTGCACGTGTACAGAGTCAATACGATGAACACTGTTGCCGTCAATAACAACAGAACCATCGCCACCAAGCGTCACCACAGCTTGGTAGAAGCCATAATTGTGCATTGCATCAGCAATAGCATGCCAATCCACGCTATCCCAGTTACCATCATCAGGCTCACCAATATGAAGCAGCTGCGCCATCTCGTGTTCGTTAACCAGCAGAATATCTGACGCCTCAATCAATTCATTCGGCAATTCAGTGGTAAACGGTGAGTTATTCAGCAGCACTGTAGCCCCGGAATTATGAGCCATGTGGGCCACAGCAGTAACGGTATCAATCGGACTTTCTAAACACAGTCCAACAGTAGGAGCGTCAGTAATTGCCTCGCGCATGGATTCAACATAATCAACAGTTACTTGTGCATTTGAGCCAGGCGAGTAGACGATGGTGTTTTCGCCATGAGTATCCACGGTAATAACAGTGGTACCGCTGGCACCGGGCACATGCCGCACGTATTGAGTATCGACTCCAGCGTCAGCAAGTTTGCTAAGTAGAAAATCGGCATTATCGTCAGAGCCAACAGCGCCAAAAATACGCACATTAGCGCCGATACGTGCGGCTGCAGCAGCTTGATTACCCGACTTGCCACCAGGCAACACCTGCAGAGGGCCTCCGTTAACAGTTTCCCCAGGGCCAGGTAGGCGTTCGGCAGAAACGGTGTAATCAGCGTTCATTGAGCCAATCACACACACTGTGCCGTGGATGTTGTCCAATGTGGCAAGAATATCGGGCGTCATATTGTCTCCTTGAACATGTGCTGGAACGCGCTCCGGGATTCTGCGATGTGACAGTTTATTAATCATTGCCATGCGATTCAATGCGTTGATGTTGTATCAGCAGCGTTAGCAGCGTTAGTGGTGTCAGCGGTGCTAATAGGCGTAGCAGTGCAGGTATTGGTATTGGCAGCGTTGACAATGTCAGCGCTCGCTGCAAGTGATGTGATACGGGTCATGAATTCGTTAAGGAATTTTGGCACATTCACGCCGACTGCCACGTGCATTGTCTTGTGCGGATCGTTAATACGCGTATTGTCGCCGATAGTGCGTCCACGCGTCGGCCCGTCAACATCTACTTGCATGTTGATAGGCAACGTAGTAACCAGTGTCGGGTCAACCGCGACGCCAACAGCGAGAGGATCATGCAGGCCACAGCCGCCAAGATGTGGTGACGTAGTCTCGTAAGCTTTGATGTAGTAGTCGGTCATATCAGCGAGGAATGTGCCAGCTGCTGTGCCCAGAGCTCGCCATAGTGCGGTTTCTTTGCAGGTAAGTAAAGTTTGTAAGGTTACGTCGAGGCCAATCATTGTGGTGGGAGCACTTGAACGGAATAGTGTATTGGCTGCATCTGGGTCCTGTGAGATATTGGCCTCAGACCATGCATTGACGTTGCCTTGTACGGTGAGGGCGCCGCCCATGAGCACAATGCGTCCAATTTCATTAACAATTTCTGGGGCTCGGTGAATAGCGGCGGCAATATTAGTCATAGGGCCGGTTGGTACGTAAACCAGATCTTTACCATAGGTTTTTACTGCGTCGATGATGAAATCAATTGCTGGTTCGGTTTCCGCTTCACGGGCAGGTTCGGGAATGCTGACGTTACCAATACCATTGCCGCCGTGGATAAAAGAGGAAGCTTCTTGAACAGTAAAGCTGTTTGTTGTACTGGAATGTGGCAGTCCAGCATAAACGGGAATCTCAGGATGGTCAAGAATTTGTGTGATAGCAAGGGAATTACGCACACCTTGCTGCATAAGAACATTGCCATAAGTGCCGGTGATACCGATAAGTTCAACCTCGGGGCTGCCAAGTGCATAGGCAATGGCCAGTGCGTCGTCGATGCCGGTGTCCAGATCGAGGATGAGCTTCGTCATAAAGGATCCTTTCTGGTGGTGCTCCCCGTGGAACGCAAGTTCAGGTGAATCAGGTCTGAACTCATGGATGCTGCCGTGTCATCGTTAATTGGTAGCACTACGGTTCTGGATTGTACTGCCGATAATCACCCGGCAAAGGCTAACGTCTTTGTATAAATCAGCAATGATAACGGTCAACATCAACACGTGGTAAAACGTTACATCCTTTTTATGAATGTTTCAAATTAAGGCGATTCATCAGTCATATGTCGTGCATCGAAGCATGACGAGGGGCGTCTATGTAGGTAGTTGAAAAGTCGTATATGTGGAGGTGATACTTGATTCACATCTGATGTTCCACATCTGAAAGCCGAGCTAATAGGTCCAAAGACCGCACTTCCCCTGCCGCTGAAAGATGTTTCCCGGAACACGCGGACTTTACTATTGTCAAATCGTGTTGCTGTTGTATAGTGGTGCTTGGCTCAACGAAGAGAACCTTCAATGACCATCAATAATCAAATAAAAATAAATAAACGCTGGTGTCTACGGTTTCCAATGCAGGGCGTCGTAGGCTTCGGCAGAGTAGAAACAACCTTCCACAACGGATCGTGAGGCACGTACCTGCCTCTGAAAGGATGACTCTATCATGGCAGAAGTCGTATTTGACCATGTCACTCGTATCTACCCGGGCAACGATAAGCCTTCAGTAGATGATCTCAATCTGGAAATCAAAGACGGTGAGTTCCTTGTTCTTGTTGGCCCGTCTGGCTGCGGTAAGTCTACAACGCTGCGCATGCTTGCTGGCTTGGAAGAAGTTAACAAGGGTCGCATTCTTATTGGTGGCAAGGATGTCACCACAATGCAGCCAAAGGATCGCGACATCGCTATGGTGTTCCAGAATTACGCTCTGTATCCGCATATGACTGTTGCTGACAACATGGGCTTTGCTCTGAAGATTGCTGGCACTCCTAAGGACGAGATTCGTAAGCGCGTTGAGCAGGCTGCTAAGATCCTCGATCTGACCGAGTACCTTGATCGCAAGCCGAAGGCTTTGTCTGGTGGTCAGCGCCAGCGTGTTGCAATGGGTCGCGCTATTGTGCGTGAGCCGAAGGTCTTCCTCATGGACGAGCCGCTGTCAAACCTCGACGCCAAGCTCCGTGTTCAGACCCGTACTCAGATTGCTGCTTTGCAGCGCCAACTGGGTGTTACCACCCTGTATGTGACCCACGATCAGACTGAGGCTCTGACAATGGGCGATCGCATCGCTGTTATCAAGCTTGGTGTTCTGCAGCAGGTCGGCGCTCCGACTGAGCTGTATGATCGTCCGGCGAACGTCTTTGTGGCCGGCTTCATCGGCTCACCGTCGATGAACATCAATACTCACCCGGTTGTTAACGGTCAGGCCAAGATTGGCGAAGACACCATCGATCTGCCGCGTGAAGCTGTCGACAAGCTGACCGCAGAAGATAAGAGCCAGATCGTTGTTGGCTTCCGTCCGGAAGACGCCGACCTTGCCAGCTCCGATGATCCGAACGCTTTCTCACTGAAGGTTGTGAATGTCGAGGATCTGGGCTCCGACGGTTACATTTACGGCAACATCCTCACCGATGGCGCAACCACTGACGCTTCGACGATGATGTCTGACCAGAACAAGCTCACCACGGTTCGTGTGAACCCGCGTAAGCTGCCGAAGATCGGCGATACGGTCAAGATCAAGATCGACCCAACCAAGATGCATCTGTTCGCTCCGTCGACTGAGCTGCGTCTGAATTAATGATGTTTGGTGGGCGTGCCCGCCAACCATTAGACGAGGCGTTCTCTTCCTCTCTTTGGCCTCGTCGGTTAAGCCCCGCATTGTTGCGGGGCTTTTCTATTGGTTTTCTGTTGTGTTGGCAGAGCGTGTGAAAACCGTCCTAGGCCCTTTCTGCCCCACAAGCTGAAATCGTGTGGGTTGTGAAATTAGGGGCTATAGGTCAAAAATGCGGGGCTATAGGCCAACATGTGTGAGCTATAGGCCCCGGATGTATTGGTGGTTTTCAGTATTAGTGGGGTATAGCTCGAAATTAGGGTTATTGGGGGTATGGCCGTTTTATGTGTTTGGTGGGTGTGGTGTTAGGTTGTGGAATTTGGGGGGTATCGTCTGGAACCAGTTTGGCAAGGTTTGGTAAGGACTGCGCAGTATGGCGAGAGGTGTGGGCGCGTTGCTTTCTGCGCGGGTTACATTAGAGGCTATGGAAATCACAGATCTGAATCAGATGGATCCGCGTGCGCTTAAAGCGACCTCCGTTACCTCCGACCCCACTCAGTCAGAGAGTGCGGAGCCTCGGGCTTTGCGTATCACGGCAGCGAGTTCCAATCCACGAATGTTTACACTGCCGTGGGAGAAACCACTAGCCACCTGGCCTGAAGATCTGCTTGCCAATTTGCCGCGAGGTATTTCTCGACACGTGGTGCGCTTTGTTCACGTTGGTGACGAGGTGTACTCGATGAAAGAAATTACCCGCAACGTAGCCGAACGTGAATATGAGCTGTTGCGTCGGTTGGAGAAGCTTGAACTGCCAACTGTTGAGCCGATTGCCGTAGTAACCGGTCGGCATACCCATGATGGTGAACCACTGGAAGCAATTCTCGTCACCAGGCATCTCAAATTCTCATTGCCATACCGCGCTTTATTTGCTCGCAATCTGCGTCCAGATACAGCTGAGCGTTTAATCGATGCATTGGCAGTGCTGTTGGTACGCCTGCATTTGTCAGGTTTCTACTGGGGAGACGTGTCGCTGTCCAATGTGCTGTTTTTACGCGACGCAGATGCATTCTCAGCATTCCTGGTCGACGCTGAAACCGGCGATTTACACGTGCGACTGAGTGAAGGTCAACGCGAATATGACATCGACCTAGCTCGCACAAATATTATTGGCGAATTAATGGATTTGAGCTCGGGAGCACTGCTCCCCAGCGAGGTTGATGAGGTAGAAATTGGTAACCGGCTGGTTGAACGCTACCATTCGTTGTGGAGCGCGCTTACCGATGTAGACAGCTTCAGTCCCGACGAAATGTGGCAGATCGAAAAGCGTGTGAATAAGCTCAATGAACTCGGCTTCGACGTAGACGAGTTAGAGATGAAAACTGCGCCTGATGGTAATCGCGTAATGGTGCGTCCACGTGTTGTGGACGCCGGTTATGCGTCGCGCAAGTTGCTGCGCCTGACTGGTTTGGATGTGCAAGAAAATCAGGCTAAACGTTTGCTTAACGATCTCGACGCCTACCGTGCTTCAACCTGGCGTCAGGGCGAAGACATGGAAATCATCGCTACTGACTGGATGCGTGAGGTATTCGAACCTACTGTTCGTATGATTCCTACCGAATACCGTTCGCAAATTGAACCGGCACAGTTCTTCCACGAGGTACTCACTCACCGGTGGTTCCTTGCAGAACAGGCTGGACACGATGTGCCGATGGATGAGGCGGTAGAAAGCTATATCGCCAGCGTGCTGCCGAAGTACAAGCTTGACGATTCAGTAACAGATGCCATTAACGCTGACGCTGACGCCGGTGTTATCGACGACGAGGCAACCTACGGAGACAGCACAGTAACACCTGCTGAAGCTGATGACGATGGTTACAACCCAGAAGACGACCCTGACGCTGCAGTGTGGAGCCACTGAGTTACGCCAGGGCGTTAATTTGCTGATCGCTGATACTGCCTGTAACCGTCTGCGTTCTACTCCTGTTCGGCAGCCTCTCGACGTGCGCGGTCAACCGCGTACAAGCTGATACCTGCCGCTACAGAAGCGTTGAGTGATTCAACCATAGTGGTGATTGGAATACCAGCTACTGCGTCACAGGCTTCACGAACCAGTCGGCTCACGCCCCTACCTTCCGAACCGAGCACAATAACCAGTGGGTCGGTTTCAAATCCGGTTTTGCCAACCTGTGCATCGCCGCCGCCATCTAATGCCACCGCGTAGTAGCCACGCTCTTGCAAGCCCTGAATTGCCTTGGTGAGGTTCACCACACGAGCCACTGGCATATGCGCAGCTGCACCTGCAGACACTTTCCATGCAGCAGCTGTCACCGACGCCGAGCGACGTTCTGGCAGAATAACACCATTGGCGCCGAACGCAGCAGCTGAACGGATAACAGCACCGAGATTCTGCGGGTCGGTAACACCATCCAGCGCAATAAACAGCGGCTTTGCAGACATGCGAATAGATGCTGACTTCACCGCTTCTACAGCTTTTGATTTCTTCTCAGCACGGTCAACTAACTCCTGCAACGGGGTATAGGTGAACGGCTTCACCTTCAAAACCACACCCTGATGATTGCTGGAACGCGCGATACGATCCATTTCCAGACGGTCGGCCTCCATCATATGCAACCCTTGAACACCCGCGAGACGGATAATATCGCGCGTACGGTCATCATGCTCAAGGCGGGTAGCGATATACAACGTTGACGAGGGGACAGCAACACGCAGCGCTTCTAATACCGCATTACGGCCGAACACCATATCGTCGGAATCAGAAACATACTTGGCTGCACGCCGACGGGCAGCCAATCGAGGATCGGCCATCTGACGCCGTTCTGTAGCCTTCTTAGCACGGTAGGCCTTATGATAAACCCGATCCTCAGCCTTGGGAGTCGGCCCCTTCCCTCTGAGCGCGTTGCGATGCTTGCCGCCCGACCCCTTGGTCGGTCCTTTCTTCGTAACCATGCGTTTTATTGTCCCAGCACCCCGGCACAAACGTCATATAGTCGATGAGTGTGCAAAAGTAAAGACGCAAAAACGTTGTGAATGAAACTGACAGCATACAGTTCGCTAAGTAAACGGTATATGGAATAATAAGGAACGAATTGTGCGAGGCATATGCCTCCCACACCATAACCGCGCAGTCTTGCCGCAGTGCCAGTTAGAAAAACGCTCGCACTGCGAGGACTGACTACTCCGCGGCTGACCGAGGAGATCACATCATGGTTGATCAGGCAACTGATCCTACCGTCGTGTCTGAAAACACGAAATTACAAGAAGAATTATTAAAAGACGTTGATCCATCTCTTACTGATGCGAACAACGTTGCCCAAGCACTCAATGTCGATCCTGCAACAGGTTTAAGTTCCGACGAGGCTCAGCGTCGACTGAACACATTCGGCCCCAACGAGCTGGCCAGCGCTCCACCAGTGCCGAAGTGGAAGAAATTCCTGCAGCAGTTCCAGGATCCGCTGGTTTATTTGCTGCTCGCTGCTACGGCAATCTCGCTAATTGCATGGATTATTGAATACGTCAATCTCGCACCGGGGGCTGAGCCTGACGAGGTGTTGCCGTTTGACGCTATCGTGATCGTGCTGATCTTGATTGTTAACGCTGTTATTGGATATGTTCAGGATGCCAAGGCTGAGCAGGCAGTTGAAGCGCTGTCTAAGATGACGGCACCGCAAACCACAGTGTTGCGTGATGGTCAAGTCAAGCACATCAATACTGTTGAGGTTGTTCCAGGTGACATCGTTGTTCTTGGTGAAGGCGATACCGTTGCAGCTGACGGTCGGCTGTTTACTGCGGCTAGCTTGCGTATTGCAGAAGCGAGCTTGACTGGTGAATCGGTGCCGGTGGGCAAGAAGCCTGACACACTTGAATCTGCCAAGGCTCTTGGTGACCGCTCCAATATGGTGTTTAACGGTACTTCGGTTACTCAAGGTACTGGTCGTGCAGTGGTAACTGGCACTGGTATGAATACGCAAGTGGGCAAGATTGCTGACATGCTGTCGCATACCGACGACGAAGAAACTCCGCTGGAGAAAGAGCTTGCCCACATCTCAAAGATTCTGGGCATCGCTGTGTGCGTTATCGCTGTATTAGTGATTGTTGCACTGTTCTTGACCGAAGGCTTTAACAGCTTCGACGACGTTATCGACTCGCTGCTGTTGGCGGTGTCGCTGGCTGTGGCCGCTGTGCCAGAAGGCCTGGCCGCCATTATGACCGTGGTGCTGGCACTGGGTGTGCAGCGCATGGCCAAGCATCATGCGATTGTTAAGAAGCTCAGCTCTGTAGAAACACTGGGTTCTGCATCAGTAATTTGCTCCGATAAGACCGGTACGCTGACTCGCAACGAGATGACCATCGAGCGCATTGTGACGCCGTCCGGCGAGGTGTCTATCACCGGAACTGGTTACGCTCCGATTGGACAAATGATTGGCGTCGACGGTGGAGATGTGGACGCTGCTGTTCGTGAAGAAGCCATGTCAACGCTTACTGTTGGCACGCTTGCCAACGATGGTGACCTGCGTCAGACCAGCGATGGCAAGTGGGAGATTGTAGGCGACCCAACCGAGGTATCGCTGATCGTAGCAGCCCGCAAAACCAAGGCTGATAAGGCAACAGAACGCTACACGCGCGTGGAGGAAGTACCGTTCACTTCTGAGCGCAAGCGTATGTCGGTAATCGCCAAAGACAACACTCAAGGTGATCAACTTACCGTTTTCTCTAAGGGCGCCCCAGACGTGTTGTTGAGCTTCTGCACACGCATCGCTGTCGGCAACCAGGTACGTCCGCTGACCGAAGGTGACCGACAGAATATTCTCGCCAGCGTTGAGCGGCTGTCTGGTGAAGCTTACCGTACGCTCGGTCAAGCCTACCGTCCGTTGGAAGTCAACTCACTGGTTGATGTGCCTGGCATTCGTACTAATGCCGCTGGCAACGTCAGCGATGTTGCCGACCAGAGTGACGTTATCGAAAAAGACCTCATCTGGTCCGGTCTTGTAGGCATTATCGACCCGCCGCGCACCGAAGTGCGTGACGCAGTTGCTGAAGCGCATCGTGCTGGTATTCGCACGGTGATGATCACCGGAGACCATCCGCTGACCGCATCGCGTATCGCTTCCGACCTGGGCATTATCGAGAAGGGCGGCAAGGCTCTTACTGGCGCTCAGCTTGATGAACTCACCGACACGGAACTCGATAAAACAACTTCTGAAGTATCCGTGTACGCGCGCGTGGCTCCTGAACACAAGCTCAAGATTGTGGAGTCGCTACAGCGTCAAAACAACGTTGCTGCCATGACCGGCGACGGTGTCAACGATGCTCCGGCAGTAAAAACTGCCGATATTGGCGTTGCTATGGGTATTACCGGTACCGAGGTAACCAAGGAATCTGCCAAGATGATTCTGGCAGACGACAACTTCTCCACCATTGTGGCCGCAGTACGCGAGGGACGTGGAATCTTCGACAACATTCGCAAGTTCCTGCGCTACCTGCTGAGCTCGAATGTAGGCGAGGTACTCACCGTTTTCGGCGGCGTTATTTTCGCCGGCGTACTCGGCATTACCGAGCCTGGCTCCACCGGTGTAACCGTGCCACTGCTCGCCACACAGTTGTTGTGGATTAACCTGCTCACCGACGCTGCGCCAGCGCTCGCTATGGGTGTTGACCCGCAGACTGAGGATGTGATGAATCGCAAGCCACGTAAACTCACCGATCACGTGATTGACAAGGATATGTGGATTGATATTGCGTTTATCGGCTTGATTATGGCTGTTGTCACACTGATTGGTATGGATATGCACTTGGAAGGTGGCCTGTTCACCGACCGTTCCGCCGATCTGCTCAGCCATGACGAACAGCTGGTTCACGCTCGTACAATGGGCTTCACCATTCTGGTGTTCGCGCAGATGTTCAACGCGCTTGCTTCCCGCTCATCCCGTCAGTCCGTGTTCATTGGACTGTTCTCGAATAAGTGGCTGTGGGGTGCAATCGGCCTGTCGGTAGTGCTGCAGCTCGTAGTGATCTACGTGCCATTCCTCAACTCTGCATTCGGTACCACACCGCTTGATGCTATGGAATGGGTTGAGTGCATTTGCCTGGCAGCACTTGTGCTTATTGCCTCAGAAATTTACAAGGCAATTATGCGCGCCGTTGATAAAGCACATGGCAAGGAATTAGCCCTCTAAATAAGAGATAATACCGTCAGTGTTGGTGATTGATTCTGGTTGATAACAACACTGGCAAACACTC
>CAYQJZ010000045.1:0-12766 GCA_964417995.1 uncultured Bifidobacterium sp. | reverse complement strand
AATCTGACCCGGCTAAGAAGGCTGAACTTGAAGCAGAGAAGGCTACCAAGGAGCAATGGCTTAACGCTATCCGTTAATTGCTTTCAGCAACGTGCGATTAGCATCACTGCATACGGTGCATATACTAACTAGCGTTGCGTGGCGTATGTTGACGGTATAACTGCACACTGATGTAACGCATTACAGGGGCTGGCAGATTTCTGTCAGCCCCTGTTTATTTCTATCTTTCTTCTATATCTCGACTGCACAGTATTTTTGGTGTCATATCTCTGAGTTGTTGATCAGAATATGGGACTATAGGCCAGAATACGCGTGGCTGGTGGGCATAGTTTGCTGGGCGTGGTTGTTTTGTAGAGGGTTGGAGTTCGTTCCGGTTGATTGATTGATTCCGGCATCACATCTTGCTGTAAAGCCACATGCTTGTCGAGTTATATTTCTCGCAAAAACACACAAAGGGGCTTCCCGGAATACCGGAAAGCCCCAGTAGTAAAGCGACAAATGGTTAATCAGTTAGTCGGTCACTCAGCAGCCTCACTGTCTGTGCTGCTTGTACCGTTGCTTGCACCAATTAACTCAGCAGGATCTGCCGCAGTATCAGATGGTTCCTCAGTATCGAATTTTTCACCAGTGAAGGTGAATTCGCCGAGAATACCCTCACCTTCAGCGTCGACACGTACGCTCTGACCATCTTCTAATTGACCAAGCAGAATCTGCTCCGAGATAGCATCTTCAATATCACGCTGGATGACACGACGCAATGGACGCGCACCAAGCAGCGGATCGAAGCCCTTCTGAGCCAGCAGATCCTTGGCTGCATCAGTTAATTCGAGTGACATATGACGGTCAAACAGGCGATCGTTGAGCTTGACGATATCGAGATCAACAATCTGACGCACCTGCGGCTCGGTGAGCTGACGGAACACAATAATGTCGTCCAGTCGGTTAAGGAATTCAGGACGGAACTGCTGCTTAAGTTCTGAACTGACCTGATCCTTCATACGCTGGTAGCTCGATTCCGTGTTCACTCCCAAGTTGAAGCCAGTGTTCGCAGCCTTGGCAATATTGCTGGTGCCAAGATTGGTGGTCAAGATAATAATCGTGTTCTTGAAGTCCACCTTACGGCCCTGACCATCGGTCAAATGACCGTCGTCTAACACCTGCAACAGCGTGTTGAAGATATCAGCGTGAGCCTTCTCAATCTCATCGAATAAGACCACCGAGAACGGTTTACGGCGCACCTTTTCGGTAAGTTCGCCGCCTTCCTCGTAGCCAACGTATCCCGGAGGCGCACCAAACAGTCGCGACGCCGCGTACTTCTCGGAGAACTCCGACATATCCACGCGAATCAGCGCGTCTTCGTCATCGAACAGGAACTCAGCCAATGCTTTGGCCAGCTCGGTTTTACCCACGCCTGTAGGACCAGCAAAAATGAAGGAACCCGAAGGACGCTTTGGATCTTTGAGACCAACACGCGTACGACGAATCGAACGAGACAGAGCAGAAACTGCTTCGTCCTGGCCGATAATACGCTTGTGGAGTTCTGTTTCCATGCTGAGCAGTTTCTTCGACTCAGCCTGGGTGAGCTTAAACACTGGAATACCGGTAGTTTGTGACACAACCTGAGCGATCACGTCCTCGTCAACCACCATCTTGACGTCGGATTCACCCTCACGCCAAGCCTGTTCCTTCTGTTTGCGCTCAGATTCCAGTTTCTCCTGACTGTCACGCAGTTCAGCGGCCTTCTCGAAATCCTGATCTTTGATGGCTTGATCTTTTTCAGTAGAGATGCGCGAGATTTTCTCGTCAAGCTCTTTAAGTTCTGCAGGCTCTGTCAAACGCTTAATACGCAGACGTGCACCCGCTTCATCAATAAGATCAATAGCCTTATCTGGCAGGTTACGATCCTGAACATACCGTGCCGACATCTCAGCTGCAGATTGCAAAGCCTCGTCAGTGATTGTTACACGATGGTGATTCTCGTAACGCTCGCGCAGACCTTTAAGAATCTCAATAGTTTCCGCGATAGTCGGCTCGTCCACCTGGATTGGCTGGAAACGGCGTTCGAGTGCCGCATCTTTTTCAATGTATTTACGGTACTCCTCAGTGGTGGTGGCACCAATGGTCTGCAGCTCACCACGAGCCAACATAGGCTTCAGCATATCGGAAGCACCAAGTGCACCATCGGCTGAGCCAGCACCAACAATCGTGTGAATCTCGTCGATGAACAGCACAATATCGCCACGAGCCTTGATTTCCTTTAACACCTTCTTCAGGCGTTCCTCGAAGTCGCCACGATACCGGGATCCGGCCACCATGGAACCAAGATCCAACGAGTACACCTGCTTGCCCTTCAGCGTTTCGGGTACATCGCCGGCGTGGATTTTCTGCGCGAGTCCTTCTACAACAGCGGTTTTACCAACGCCAGGCTCGCCAATGAGCACTGGATTGTTCTTGGTACGGCGAGACAGAACAACCATCACGCGTTCAATTTCATCGCTACGGCCGATTACCGGGTCAAGCTTGCCTTCAGCTGCTTCAGCGGTCAGATTACGGCCGAACTGGTCGAGAATAGCGGAACCGGATTGCCCACGCTTGTCTTGAACGCCACCAGCGTTCGCCAAGTCTCCCTTACCTTTGTCTCCGCCAGCAGTGTTGCCGCGTATCAAGTCGATGGTGGTGCTGCGTAATTCACCGAGGTCAACGTCCATCTTGATCAGCACCTGCGTGCCGACACCTTCACCCTCGCGAATCAATCCAAGAAGAATGTGCTCGGTGCCAATGTAACTATGCCCAAGCTGGAGAGCCTCACGTAGACTCAATTCCAACACTTGCTTGGCGTGGGGGGTAAAGGGAATATGGCCGTTGGGTGCAGCGCTGCCTTTGCCAATCATCTCTTCAACTTGTTTGCGGGTATCGTCTAATGTAACACCCTTGGCAGCAAGCGCTTTGGCAGCAACCCCTTCGCCTTCGCGGATCAGACCCAACAACAGGTGCTCGGTACCTATGTAGTTATGTTGGAGGGTACGGGCCTCCTCCTGCGCCAACACGATCACTCGCCGGGCACGGTCGGTGAACCGTTCGAACATGCTTGTCCTTCCACTCGTAATGTCCACCTTACTTTACCGATTTGCGGTGACGTTTGTTCCCAGCGCGGCATGAATTGCGCTGTGAACGCAAAAGAAGACAGCTAAGCTGGACACAAGCTCACACGCAAGGAGGCATGATGACACACGATATGTCACAGAAATCCGCTGATAGAGCCGACATTGTAGTCGGTGTAGACGGATCAGATGAATCATTCCACGCTTTAAGATGGGCTCTTGCCGAAGCTGCGGTAGAAAAACGGAATGTCAAAATTGTATTCGGTTGGACTCGTTCCTGGGATCACAACACTGAGCCGGAAGACGACGAATCGTGGGAACAGTGGCAGCATAGCATTGTTGGCCGTTTGCGCACGTGGGTGGATGAAGCCTGTTCAGGTATGGATATTGATATTGATCCAGCAACACTAACGTTAACGTCCGTGCGCGCATCGGGCACGGCTGCTTTATTGCAGGTTGGTGATTCTGCTCATCAGATTGTGGTTGGACGACGGTCGATAACGCCAGTACTGCGTTGGATATTGGGCTCGTCGTCGATGTCTCTCGCTCAGTCAGCTCATGTTCCTGTCACAATTGTTCGTGTAGAAGACAAACACCGTGTTGAAGATGATATTGCTACCGCATTATTGCCTGACCTGTTTACTAACGCTGGGGTATCACCTGATGGTGGTGATACTCGGCCTGTGGTAGCTGGTGTGGATGGTTCGCCAGCTTCAGTGCAAGCATTGCAATTCGCTGCCAAGGTTGCGCAATCACATCGTGTGCCGCTGCATGTAATAATGTGCTGGCGTATGCGGGATTATGCGGGATTGCCGGATATCGAAACCATGGATCAAGGTCAGAAGCGTGCTGAAGAAATTGTTGCGTCCGCTGTTGCTCAAGCTGAGCTTGATAGCGATATTGACGTTTACACTCATGTTTTCTCTATCGCTGCTGCTAAGGGGTTGGCGTGCGCGTCACGGTATGCCAGTCGCTTGGTTATTGGCGCGGGAGGCGCAGCAGGAGCAGATGCCTATATGCTTGGTTCTGTTTCACGTCAGGTTGTTGATATGGCTGAATGCCCGCTCACTGTTGTGCACTGATACTTCACAACAATTTGCGCAGCCTGGTCGGTTACTGGACTGTAGGGTATAGGCAAAAATTGATGGGCTAGTACGTTGTTGCGCGCTAGCCCATCTGTGTATCAGCACGTTACAACAACGCGCATACCACCGCATGAATGTTACGCTTCATTCTCAGGTGAATCGTCAGCGTTAACATCATCCGTTTCTACAGGTGTCTCGGCGACTTCACTATCAGTCACCGCCTCATCATTGTCAGATTCGGATTCAGGCTCAGATTCAGATCCAAATTCAGATTCAGGCTCAGACTCAGACACTGGTTCAAACGCTAGTTCAGGTTCATCGGTGTTCGTATCGTCAGTGTCACTGACGTTGAGTGTCTCCTCAACCTGTGGACCGTCTTGTTCGTTGGTCTCGTCAGGATCGTCGTCTTCTGCAGTCACATTCGCGTCGATATCTTCGTCAGTGGCCTCGTCTTCGTCGCGATCGCGCATACGCTCAATAAGCTCAACTTCAGCATTCTCATCACGTGGTGCTTGAGCAATGATATCGATATGCAGATCGTCAAAAGCAGGCTTGGACTGTACCCACAAGTGCGACGGTTCTGGCGGGTCGATCTCGGAGTGTTCACCACAACCATGGTCAAGAGACACCACACGACCGTCATCTGGACTCCATTTGTTCGCGCAGACGCCGAACATGAGGTTAAGTTCGCCTTTTAGCGGAATAAAGAATCCGCAGGTTGAGCAGGTGTTTCCGGAAGCGGTTTTGGTAGATAAAGATTTCGGACCGCGCGGTCCGTCATACCATCGTTTCGCTGTCTGTGCTCGACCAAGTGGGCTCATTACGCGGCGACGTGTTAAATCAAACTGTTCGACAGCCTCGTTTAAGTCAGCGTCGATATTTTGCTCAGGCTGCTGCTGTGTATTCGATTCATCTAATGTTGACGCTGGCATATCAGCGTCAACACCAGATGGAGCAGGAACCACGCTCTGCTGGCTCGCATCGCTGTCAATGCTGTCAATACCTTTGTTTGCGTCTTCAGTACCAGTCAGCGATACATCAGTACCAGCATTGCTGTCCACACTGTTGTCAGCACTGTCAGTGTCAACCGTGTCTGCTTGTGCCACGCCAACAGGTCGAAAACCTTCTTCTAAGCGCGGATCATCAGCCTCAGTACCGATGGCATCGGTCACCGATAAATCAGTCGGCTCCAGACGGTCTTTCCACGGTACCCATGCGGGAGGTCGCAAAGCATCATCGGTGGGGATGAGTGACGACTCGTTCACCGTCCAACGATCTACTTCCACGTCGTGATACAAGGTCACTGACCACTGCCATCCCTCATAACCGCAGTAGTTTGTCGCGAATCGAAAATCGGTCACATTATCGTCCATCGCGATGGCATCAACATAATCCCCAACTTGTTCGGGGTCGTCAGCCATCGCTCGTGCAACAGTGCGAGCGATTTCCTGTGGATCGAGCGTCATATCTGCCATTAATTAATCCTGTACGTCAAAATTGTCAGCAACAGCGCGTAAGAGTGTTGCCAACTTCTTGCTTTCAGCAGCCGACGGATAGCGATGATGCCGTAAACCATTCCCTGCGGAATCAAGCAGTTTGATCAGATCTTCAACAATGGCAGCCATATCGTCCGGCTTGGGCCGAGTTGCTTTGACCAGCGACGGAGTTGATGCTACAGGCCGAACATCCATCGCCTGTGGTCCACGGCGACCGTCGATTACGGAATACTCGACCTTTGTGCCTTTGCGCAACGTGTTGACGCCGGCAGGCAGTGCGGATGCCGGAAGGAATACATCCGAACCGTCGTCGATCATAATAAAGCCATACCCCTTGTTCGCATCGAACCACCGAACACGTCCGCTGGGCATGATGCACCCCTCTCACTATTTCTCTTCCCGGGCCCTTGCCCGTTCATCTACAAACCGAACATTCAGTTTACCTCACAGCCACGTCCATCGCACCGCTGTGGTAAACAAGCCGCTACGTCAACAATCCACGGTTATCAGTTCTTCGTCTTATATGTCCGCCTGTCTGTTTTGCCCAGCTTGATATTTTTCGATACTGCAGATGACTTAGTAGACTTGGCTGGTTTGTTAGCTCCTGCTGTACCAGAGTCAGGCTGTTCTGCCGGCCCAATTGGCAGTACTACGGTAATAGTTAAGCCGCCGCCCGACGATTCAGAGGCACAAATGAACCCGTGATGGGCTTTAACCACTGATTGAACAATGGCCATGCCTAGACCAGTGCCGCCTTTTTCGCGAGCACGAGACGGGTCGGCTGTGTAGAAGCGGTCAAAAATACGGGATCGTGAGTCATCAGGCACTCCTGGACCGTGATCAATGAATTGGAATATCGCGTAGTTCACACCAGCACTTATTGGCTGATCCACTTCGACAGTTTCAAGGAAGCTGTTCAGTGATTGTTCGTTCGGCGGCATATGGGACAACGTGTGGGTATCGAGTGACGCAGTAAGAGTGCCCACACCTACCTCAACTGGCGAATCAGATGGCGTATAACGGTGAATATTACCCACCACATTAGTGGCCACCTGCCGCAGGCGAGAAGGATCGCCATCAAAAGTTACGTGAGGCATATCGCCCTCCTGGAAGGCCAGCTTCACGGAACCGGACTGCGAGGCATCTAACGTGGCAACTCCACAAGTGACACCACGCTCGGGGTCAAGTGCATGCAAGTCATCGGCGGCGTCAGTAATAATCGGCGTTAAGTTTACCTTTTGTGTGATGTCGATACCACGCCCTTCATCAAGTCGCGCCAATGAGAGCAAGTCTTCAACAAGCACAGTCATGCGAGCACTTGACGCCTCAATATGCGCGATAGATTCGTCAGCGCGTTCCAAAGCACCAGGCGTGTCACGTTGAATTTTGTACAGTTCGGCGTATCCATGAATCGCAGCTAGCGGGGTGCGCAACTCGTGACTGGCATCGGAAACAAACCGCTTCATCTGTTCAGTAGTGTCTTGCTGCTCTCGGAAGCTCTTTTCTATTCGTGCCAGCATGGCGTTCAACGATGCTGACAGCGAGCCGATTTCCGTATTCTCCGGTGCTGCTGGCACACGTTGTTTGAGATCACCGGCCGCAATTTTGGCCGCAGTTTTCTCGATGCGTTTAAGCGGTGCAAGCGTGCCTTGAACGACAAGCATGCCGATAACGCCGCCTAAAAGAATAATTGCTGCACCGACCATAATGCAGTATCGAGTCAGCATGGATACCGTGTCGATCTGGTCGCTGAGAGACAAGCCGATAAAGGCAATATTGGTGAATTCGCCGTCGCTATTTACCACACGCATGGCCACTACACGCCACGGTGAACGTGCGGCCGATAACGTGCTACGACTTGCAGAGGAATCACCGAGAAAAACCCTTGCCTCTGTGGTGAAGGGTTCACCGAAGGTTATATCGTCCATAGAACCGTCAGCCGGTAATACCGGCTCAGAAACAACACCACCCGAGAGTACTGGTTTCAGAGGTGTGGAAATAATATGTGCTTCGGTGTCGCGAATTTGCAAATAGTAATCGGTCATACCTGCCGAAGTGTCACTGCTGTCAGTTTCACTCAGCAGGCTGATGTTATTGACAACAAGTTGTGCTTGCTGGATGATTTGCGTGTCGATTTTTTCCAACAAGTAGTTGCTCACCAACTGGCGAATCGAGAACGAGATTCCCGCTACACCGATTGTGAGGAGAACAAGCAAAGCCGCCACAATTTTGGTACTTAACGAAATGGCATCCCACCGGTACCGAAGAGTATGGCGAACTTTGCCGTTCTTGGACGCAGTTTTTTTTGTTCGTTTAATATCGCTTAGTTTGGGTGCCGGGGGCCTGTTGCTGTGCACAGCAGGCCCCTTATCTGTATTCTCTGACGGCCCCTCCGCTTGGGGAGCGTCGTTCGCGGTGGTCCGCGTCTCGTCGTCCCCCGCCATCGTCATGCTCCCTGTGACGTCTTCGGTGCGCGGATCATATATCCAATACCACGTTTGGTTTCAATCAACGGAGCTGCCTTATGCTTCTCACCGTTGTCATCAGTGATCTCAATACCGTCAACCTTCTTGCGCAGGTATGAGATATACGATTCAACGATTGCTGCATCGCCACCCCAGTCATACTGCCACACATGGTCAAGGATCTGCGCTTTGGACAGAACACGACCTTCGTTATCCATCAGATAACGTAACAGCTTGTATTCAGTGGGGCTGAGGTCGATCGGCTGGCCAGCGCGTGACACATCGTGTGAATCTTCGTTAATCTCCAGATCACCAACACGGATGATAGGGTCATCTTCAACCTGTTCACGAGTACGGCGCAGAATTGCACGAATACGAGCTACAACTTCTTCGAGACTAAACGGCTTGGTCACATAGTCGTCACCGCCAACCGTCAGACCCATGATCTTGTCTTGAGTGTCGTCCCTGGCAGTAAGGAACAAAACCGGAGCGTCGATGCCCTCCTGCCGAATCCGGCGGGTTACAGTGAACCCGTCAATATCCGGGAGCATTACATCGAGTACGATGAGATCAGGCTGACTTTTTTCGATAACCTCGATAGCTTCGGAACCTGAAGAAGCAGTTTCCACTTCAAATCCTGCAAAATGCAGCGAGGCCACCAGTAATTCACGAATGGACGGCTCGTCGTCTACAACAACGATTGATGCTTCAATGGGCTTACTCATGTATCCCACCCTCTCTCGACTCACTTGAAATTACCTGAAGGTTAGCTGACGGTTAAGGAAGTTAAGCTTACGCCGAGTGTCGACCTCGTGGTTTTCGTCCGAACAGTCGACCAGGCAAAGTCTTGTGTGAACTCGCATGTGGAACACCCGGCTCTTCAGGTTCGCTGCTTTCTTCTGCATCCTTATCGGGCTTCGTTTTGTCGCTGGTGTTCTCATCGTCGCTCTTTAACAAAGGCTTTGTGCTGCCATCACGAGAGTGAGAACGGGTATCAGCGCGACGCCCTCCGCGAGCGTGACCGGCTCGACTACGACGACGCAGTACAACAGTAGCCACAACCAGCAGGATCAGAATGACTACCACACCGGCCATGATGAGAATGCCCATTATCATACTGGAACGCGATGTTGCTGTTTGTGCAGCCAGATCAATAGCCTCCATCATTGCCAGCGCAGACCCTGACCAATCTGGAGTATCACTATCCACGAGCGGATCAAGCGCAGCCTGAGATAAATCATCCACTGTGTCCTGATCGAGCAGCCAATAGTCAGAGTTTGACGACACTGCCACCACAAGGCTGCCATCATAAGATGCCACAGCAAGCATCACTGTGTTGGGATCAGGGTCAGTGGAGTCCAGCACGTCACGCGCCCAATCGTCGGGATCGTCATCAGTGGCGAATGTTGACACATACAACAGACGCACTGATACACCGGTTTCTTCCAATGTCTCCTCAATTGCATCGGAGACGGTAGTCACATCAGCCCCCAGTAAATTCTGAGTATCGGTGATTGAACTGGTGATCGTGACACCGCTGTCAGAAGTGTCGCTCGTATCCGAATCATCATCCGCATACGACATAGGAGTTATCCACAACAGCAGCACACAGCACGCGCAAAGGGCAACAATAAAACGTTTAAGTAAGGAATAACTACGGTTTTTCATTCCAGAACTACCTAATAAACACTGGCCTTCGACCACATCTCTGGTTTGTCTATAAGCGCAGCTGCAATCTGACATACTCTCCACCTTAGCGGTCGGCGATGTCATTGACAGACCATTCCGCACACCACAATCATCACATTCATCTAAGAAGGAAATCACCATGGCACAGTATCACGTTGATTCAGAACGTATTCAATCGTCCAGTGCAGCGGTATCAGCATCCATTGGGCAAATCAGGCAAGCAGTAGACGGCATGTACGCCAATCTGAACGCGTTACAGGATGCATGGAGCGGTACAGCTGCCGCCCAATTCGCATCGGTAACAACACAATGGCGTACAGCACAACAACAAATGGAAGCATCACTCGAGTCAATCCAAACTGCTCTTGCTCAGGCGTCCAGTGTGTACGCTGATGCCGAAATGCAAGCGTCTCGTCTCTTTGCAGCAGGCTGACAGTCACTCACCGTACTGATAACCGTGCTAATAACCGTACTGGTGTGCGACAAGCACATAATTTCACATACGTGGCGATGCATCCTCCCATATAGTCAAACGTGTTCGTTGTAATGGTGAACAACCATCCACATACACAATGCACCACACGTATATGAGATGCACTCTGCGAGCAAATCTAGAGCTCCCTTGCAAACATCAGTACGTCCAATTAAAAATCGGGCTACAGGCCAAAAATCAGTGCTCTATTCAACCGCTGTAGAAATAGTAGGGCTGTAGGCCAAAACAGCCAAACAATCAGGGCTATAGGTCAGGGGGGGACTATAGCCCACAACTTACTCTAAGCAACCAGGGCTATAGGCCAGTAACCATGCACAACAAAGCGAGGGCCTCGCCTTATACAGGCGAAGCCCTCGTTCATAAATCTTGCGCTCTAACGCTTACGCAATGGATTAGTAACCCATGTCAGCGCCAGCGTTCGGCTGCGCCTGCGGCGGTTCCGGCTTGTTGGCCACAACAGCCTCAGTGGTCAAGAACAGACCAGCAATTGATGCAGCATTCTGCAGAGCGGAACGAGTCACCTTAACCGGGTCGGTTACGCCAGCGACCATCAGATCCTCGTAGGTATCGGTGGCAGCGTTGAAGCCTTCGCCTTCTGGCAGCTCACGAACCTTATTGAAGACTACATCGCCGGAAACACCGGAGTTCTCAGCAATCTGCTTGATCGGGGCCTCAATAGCACGGAACACGATAGCCGCACCAGTAGCCTCTTCGCCAGTCAGAGAGGCGATCTCAGCGTCATTCTCAGCCTTCTTGGCAGCCTGAACCAGAGCCACACCGCCACCAGGAAGCAGACCTTCTTCGATAGCAGCCTTGGCGTTGCGCACAGCATCTTCGATGCGGTGCTTGCGTTCCTTGGCCTCAACCTCGGTTGCAGCACCAACCTTGATAACAGCCACACCGCCGGCCAGCTTAGCCAGACGCTCCTGCAGCTTCTCACGGTCGTAGTCAGAGTCAGTGTTCTCGATTTCAGCACGGATCTGAGCAACGCGAGCAGCCACGTCAGCAGAGGAGCCAGCACCGGACACGATAGTGGTCTCATCCTTGGAGACGATAACCTTCTTGGCCGAGCCGAGCACAGACATATCAATGGACTCAAGCTTGAGACCCAGCTCGTCAGAAACAACCTGAGCACCAGTGAGAATAGCCATATCCTGCAGCATTGCCTTACGACGATCGCCGAAGCCCGGAGCCTTGACAGCGCAGGAGTTGAAGGTGCCACGGATCTTGTTGAGAATCAAGGTTGGCAGTGCTTCACCGTCAACATCTTCAGCAATGATCAGCAGCGGCTTGCCGGTCTTCATGACCAGCTCAGCAACGTGAACAATATCCTGCTGGCTGGAGACCTTGCCAGAGGTCAGAAGGATGTACGGATCGTCGAGAACAGCGGTCTGCTCGTCAGCGTTGGTTACGAAATACGGGGAGATATAGCCCTTGTCGAAGCGCATACCTTCCGTGAAATCGAGATCCAAACCGAAACGGTTGTTGTCTTCAACGGTGACAACACCATCCTGACCAACCTTGTCCAGAGCTTCGGCGATCTTCTCTCCAACCTCAGGATCAGCGGCGGAAATCGTTGCAGTAGCAGCGATCTGTTCCTTGGTTTCCACATCCTTGGCAGCGGAGACAAGCTCCTTGACAATCGCGTCAGCAGCCTTCTCAATACCACGACGCAGAGCGATCGGGTTTGAACCGGCAACCACATTCTTCAGACCTTCATGTACGAGGGACTGAGCAAGCACAGTAGCGGTGGTAGTGCCGTCGCCAGCAACGTCGTCAGTCTTCTTGGCGACTTCCTTGACCAGCTCAGCACCAATGCGCTCATACGGATCCTCGAGTTCAATCTCCTTAGCGATGGAGACGCCATCGTTGGTGATAGTTGGAGCGCCGTAGGTCTTGTCGAGAACTACGTTGCGTCCCTTTGGACCCAACGTGACCTTAACGGTGTCCGCGAGCTTATCAAGACCCGCGAGCATGCCCTGTCGAGCTTCCTCGTTGTATGCAATGATTTTTGCCATTGTTCCTCCACATATGGCTTCACGGTATTGTTTTCACTCACAGATCTTGTGTGTATATCCAGCCGTCAGCTGCCGGTTATCACTCTCGAACCTTGAGTGCTAATTGGGAGATTAGCACTCTCAGCTTCTGAGTGCCAACACCGCCATCGCAGATTGCGCTCTTGGCATGAAATTAAGCCTGCAGAACAGACGACGATTAACCGCGTGCTGGTGTAATCACTGCAACAGTCGTGGCCTGCATGCCTTTAGCAGTCTCAACAGCCTCATATTCCACTACATCACCTTCATTCAATGTGCGGAATCCTTCGACCTGAATGACCGAATAATGGACAAATACATCGTCTCCACCATCGCTGGGATTGATGAATCCGTAACCCTTGCCTGCACTGAAAAATTTCACACGTCCGTGCGCCATAATT
>CAYQJZ010000044.1:1497-13587 GCA_964417995.1 uncultured Bifidobacterium sp. | reverse complement strand
TATCCTTTCCTGATCCCTAAAACAACACACCCCCTTCTTTCTTGCAAGGGGGGGGGCAAGGCTTAACAGAACCTTTAACACTCAGCAACAATAAGGGGGGGGGACAGACAAACCAGAAAACCAAAAAACAAACCACAAAACCAAAGAAAAATCCAAATCAAGAAAACAACCAACCAAATAAACAGCCAAACAAAACCAGACTATAAACCAAAACTACCGCGAGAAATGCCACATACTGTGCTGTGTACCAGTCTCATATACACCTAAACTCAAAGGGTTTCCAACCCTCATTTTTTGCCCACATTTTGCCCACGTTTTCTTGAGAATCCCGATGATTGTCAGGGACTCAAAAGGAAAACTGAAAGAAACCCGAAATACTAAAAACCATTGAAAAATCAACAAAAAAACGGCCTCATTCCAACAATCTAAAACAAGACCAAAAAAGAGACACAGGGCTTATAGCCCAGAGTCTTCTCTGTGTGCCGCATATCGATCCGTTTCAGTAGCACCTAGTAGTACTCATTCCAACGGAGTGCTGTTCTGCTCGTAAGTTCGCAATAAGCTTGTTTTCTCGACATATGCGGCGGCATCTGCAGCAGCAGCGTCATCAGGGCCGGGAGTGGGAACGAATAATGTACTGCGATAGTAGCGCAGTTCATCAATCGACTCGATAATGTCAGCGAGTGCACGGTGTCCACCATTCTTGGCGGGTTTATGCGTGTACACAGCCGGGTACCAGCGACGAGATAGCTCTTTAATGGTGCTGACGTCGACAACGCGATAATGCAGGTGCTCTATTAAGTTCGGCATGTAGTGTTCGAGGAATTTCTTGTCTGAACCGATCGAGTTGCCGGCGAGTAATGGACGTACACCATCTGGGGTGAAGCGCGTGACGTAATCGATAACCTTGGCTTCAGCATCGGCAAGAGACAGTCCGTTCTCCCATTCTGCGATCAATCCAGAGCGGGTGTGCATATCACGAACAAAATCGTTCATGTGGTCAACGGCGGCTTGGCTGGGTTTGATGATGTAATCGATACCGTTGTCAAGCACGTTGAGGTTGAAATCTGTGGGGACGACGGAGATTTCGACTAGTTCATCGTGGAAAACATCGAGTCCTGTCATCTCGCAGTCAATCCAGATCAGGCGTGATCCTTCTGCCGTGTAGGTTTCGCCGTCGTGTGCGTCCACCATCGTATGCCTCGTTTCCTTGCCAAGTATCTGTTTGTTTGTCTTGTTCTGTTCTGACTGATACTGCTTACTCGTAGAACAGCTGTATTTTGCAGAACTGTTCAGTCTAACTCACAAGATGACCAGTACATCACAGTTTCCTGGTGTATCAGGCAGACACCGTTTAGTACGTCGCCTCTTCTCGGTACAAAACGCAACACTGTAAAGCACGGTCCGTATGCAATTGCGTTGTATTCAACCAGCGCATGCCATATCACTGCCATAAATATTAGAGCCGAGCACAAACTGTGTACCCGGCTCTGATGAGATTCTCGTTGAGGACTATCTGTTAATTCTCGTGGAAACCGCTGTAATTGGGAGCTTCAGCGGTCATTACAATGTCGTGCGGATGCGATTCACGCAAGCCTGCGTCAGTGATGCGGATGAATCGACCCTTCTCACTCATCTCCTTGATATTGTGAGCGCCGATGTAGAACATCGACTGATGCAGGCCACCGATCATCTGATACAGCACTGCGTTCAGCGGGCCGCGGTACGGTACTTCACCCTCGACACCTTCAGGAATAACCTTGTCGCTACTGGTGACATCAGCCTGGAAATAGCGGTCCTTCGAGTAGCTCTTCTTACCGCGAGGAGCCATTGCACCCAGCGAGCCCATACCACGGTAAATCTTGTATTGCTTGCCGTGCAGCAGAACCGTCTCACCTGGGGCTTCTTCACAGCCGGCCAACGTGCCGCCAAGCATAACGGAGCTGGCACCAGCAACCAGAGCCTTGGCAATATCACCGGAATAATGAATACCACCGTCAGCAATACACGGCACGCCAGCAGCGCGGCAAGCCAGTGCAGCCTCATATACGGCGGTGAGCTGCGGCACACCAACACCGGCAACTACTCGGGTAGTGCAGATTGAGCCAGGGCCGATACCCACCTTAACGGCGTCAGCACCGGCATCAATCATTGCCTGTGCACCTTCACGAGTGGCGACATTGCCGCCGATAATCTGTACGTCTCGGAATGCGGAATCGTTCTTGAGTCGGCGGATCATGTCCAAAGCCAGGCGAGCTTGACCGTTGGCAGTATCAACAACGAGCACGTCAACGCCCGCTTCCATCAGTGCAGAAGCACGCTGCCATGCGTCACCTAAGAAGCCAACACCCGCAGCCACACGCAGACGGCCTTGACCGTCCTTGGTAGCGTCCGGATACTGTTCAGTCTTCACGAAGTCCTTAACAGTGATCAGACCAGCGAGTTTGCCATCCTCGTCAATTAAAGGCAGTTTTTCAACCTTGTACTGGGCGAGTAGACGATGAGCGTCGTCCTTGGAAATATTTGCTGGACCGGTGATGAGGTTGTCACGGGTCATCACATCCTTAACCTTGAGATGGTCGTAGTCGTCGGATGGGATGAAACGCATATCACGGTTGGTAATGATGCCGACAAGACGATTTTCTTTATCGACAACTGGCAAGCCAGAAATATGGAAACGACCGCATAGCTTATCGAGATCAGCAAGCGTTACATCAGGGCTGACAGTTAGAGGGTTGGTGATCATACCGGATTCAGAACGCTTAACAACGTCAACCTGAGCAGCCTGATCGTCAATCGACAGGTTGCGGTGCAGAACGCCAATGCCACCATTACGAGCCATGGCGATAGCCATCTCGGCTTCGGTAACGGTGTCCATAGCAGCAGAGATCGCCGGAACCTTCATGGTGATCTCGCGGGTTAAATGTGTGGTGGTATCTACTTCAGAGGGGATAACGTCTGTCTCGTTTGGAAGAAGCAGCACGTCGTCATAGGCAAGACCAAGCTTGGAAAAAATTGGAGGGAGAGGAGCGTAAGTGGATTCTGTAGTCGTATCAAGCTGTGATTCCATAAAACTACTGTAAAACAGGGGTTGACCGAAAAAAGGTTTGTGTGTCGCCACACCGCGTGAACGGAAGAGCCACCCGGCGACCGGGGATCCGGTGCCGATGGACAGTCGCCTCACCACATAAACGGAAGAATCAGTAAGCCGTAATCAGTAAATCAGTCAGAATTCTTTTTCTTAGCTTGCTGACGTTGGCGAGTGTCTAAAGCCTTATTCTCGGCACGCATTTGAGGAATACGGTGTCGCAAATACGGATACATGGTAATTATTGTCAATACCACTGCGGCAATCACAAATCCGATGGCCACATACTTGGCTTCAAAGAACAAAATCATCAGTGCACCGAAAGAGATCAGCGCTGCCCACCCCCAGAGAATTAGCACTGCACCTTGCACGTTATGACCAATTTTGAGCATACGATGATGTAAATGCATACGATCCGGATGCATCGGCGATTGCCCTTTACTTAAGCGACGAACAATTGCCATACACATATCAAGCACCGGCAAAAACAGCACAAGTACCGGCAGCAAAATAGGCATAAATGCTGGCAAGTAAATACTGGCATGTACCGAAACAGGATCCAGTCGACCTGTCATCACAATCGATGCGCAGGTAATAAGGTAGCCAAGCAGCATCGAGCCAGAATCACCCATAAACAGTTTTGCGGGATGCCAATTATGCAGAATAAAACCCACACAAATGCCTACAAGCACCACATCAATTAACGTAGCTGTTGACGCATACGACGGCGACGAGCGGGCAATAATATACGAATAAAAAGCAAAAGCAATACCGCCAATAGCTACAATGCCAGAGGCTAAACCATCTAACCCATCAACAAAATTCACGGCATTAATCGATGCAACAATAAGAATCGCTGTAATAGCAATAGAAATACTCGGCGACGCGGTTACCAGTGACCCCAGTGGTAGCGAAATAATTTGCAAACCACCCCACGCGACGAATACTGATATCAACAGTTGACCAGCAAGTTTAAGCATCCAATCTAAATCCCAAAGATCGTCAGCCATGCCAAGCAGGCAGATCATTACCGCGCCTGCTAACACCACCCATATCTGGGTGCTGTCTTGAAATAAGCTTCTGACAAATGGAATATGGCTGGCGAATAACATCGCTACAGCAAAGCCGAAAAGCATACCCAAGCCACCCATGCGTGGAGTAGGTATGGTGTGTACGTCGCGTGCACGCACTCTGCCAACCGCTCCAATTTTGATAGCCAGATGACGAATAAGCGGAGTAATTAACCATGTGGCGCCACCGGCAATGGCGGCAATAAAAAGGTATATTCTCATGCGCCGAGACCTCCGCCGTTGATATGTAGAGCACGGCGGATCACCGATTCTGGAATAATTCCTTCACGAACAATGTCAATGCCGTCGCGAGCGAGCGGATTGGCAGCAACTACTGTGCTCGACACATGCCCCGGAGCAGGACCGCCATCAAGGTACAACTCAACAGCATCTCCGAATGCTGACACGCTTTCTTCAACCGTTTGTGCACTTTCCTCACCAGATGCGTTAGCACTGGAAGCAGCAACTGGCCCGGTAGCTCGCAAGACACGCAGCAGCGGCGCAGAATTAGGAATACGAATTCCTTGTGTACGCGCACCTGTTGATGTGGCATATACCGTTTTCAGTGGGCAATCTTCTCGAGCAATAGCGATAGGCGAAAACGCGCCAGGCAGGAATGTAGCAGCCAGTCGGTTTAACGGCACGGGCAGGTCAAGACCAAGCTGATCTAACTCGTCAATCGATGAGAGTAAAACCTGCAACGGCTTATACCGGGGGCGTGATTTCAGCTCGTAAATACGGTTAATAGCTTCAGCATTGCACGGATCACACACTACGCCGTACACAGTGTCGGTGGGAATCCCAACTAACCCTCCCCTATGGATGATTTCCGTTGCCTGTTCTACCGAATCATCGTCGATTCTGCGAATCACGCTCATCGGACACCTCCATTCCCTGCATACACAACCTTACTATTGTGCACCATCACACTAAATGGCAGCACCAGAACTCAGTAATTGAGAAATTGGGATATTGCACTGCGCTGTAAACGCACACAGTGCACCGATGGATTTGCTGTAGGGACTGAAGGTTGTTTGGTAATGTCCGATGATTTATACCGAAGAACAGCGCAAGCATGTCACTAAAAACGTTTAATAGAGAAAGTCCCGCGCAAAAACAATTTCCAGGCTCGGGGGCGCACCACAAGAAACACACACACGATTTATCCTGTGTAAACAGAACTGGCAGAGTGGCACTGTTTGCCCACCCATCGACGTATTCTGTGGCTAGTTTGGCGTTTAAACATTCAGCTTTTAACCACCAGCAAAAAATATTTAATACATAAGCAGAGAGAAGAAAGACATCAGGTCATGCCCAGGACCTTGGCACGCAGAAGACTAGAATTGAATACGCCGCTCGCTTCTGAAAAAGCCTTTGTTAACGGACGTCTTACCCACAAGGCATTGATATCAATCGCCATTCTGACTTTCATCACTTTTATTGGTAATTTCACCCAACTCCAATTAAGTGCTGCATTGCCCACTATTGTTGCTGAATTCGGTATCTCAATAACCACCGGACAGTGGCTTACCTCAATTTTTCAGCTTGTTATGGGTGTAATGGTGCCGCTTACAGCGTTCCTTACTCGTCGGTTCTCTACCAGACAGATTGTTATCGCCTCGATGGCGGTGTTCACGCTCGGATCGGTTCTTGCGTGGTTGTCTCCAATATTTCCCCTTGTTCTGCTTGGCCGCATGTTTGAAGCTATCGGCACTGGTGTGATGTGGCCAGTGCTGCAAATCACTGTCTTTTCCATCTACCCACTCTCTCGCCGCGGCATGGCCATGGGTATGGTCGGCATGGCCATGAGCGTTGCTCCCGCTATCGGCCCTACCTTTGGCGGGTGGCAAACCGACGCTAACGGATGGCGCTCTATTTTCCTTACCTTAAGCGTGATCGGAGTAATAGCGCTGATACTCGCCGCTGGATGGCTGCATAATTTCGGTAGCACTGACAAAACAGTCAAAGCTGACTTCTTCTCAGTAGGATTGTCAGTGTCCGGATTTGGTGGACTGATGTTCGGTTTTACCAATATTGAGAACTATCAGTTCACCCATCCGATGGTGTGGTTACCAATGGCAATAGGACTCGTTGGCATTGTTTGGTTTGTGCGGCGTCAGCTAAACCGCAAACATGCGTGGACTGCTGAACACGAGGTGCAAAAAGCTCGTACAGCAGAAGCTGACGTCAATTGTTCTACTACCAAAGAGCAAACAGCATCTCACGATTCACCTGACGATACCACGCAGACACATTTCCGCCGTTGGCGTCCCACTACCGGTAAAGAACCACTGTTGGATCTTGAAGTACTACGTAATCACAGTTTCTTGGTTGGTACGTGTATTGCCTCACTGAGTTTCTTCGCGTTTAGTTCTATCCAAGTCATTATGCCGTTGTATATCCAAGATGACCGCGGGTATTCCGCCACAATGAGCGGCTTGATTATGCTGCCCGGCGCCCTTGGACAGGCTATTGCACAGTATTTTGGTGGTAGAGCTCTTGATCGTTTTGGCGCACGCCCTGTTGCGTTGATTGGATCCATTACACTGCTGATTGGCACCATTATGATGAGTATGGTGTCAATGACCTCATGGATTTGGTGGGTATCGATCTGTCAGTTTATTCGCCAAACCGGCATGGGATTTGTGCTGATGCCGATTACTACATGGTCATTGAACTGCCTCAAACCTCATGAAGTATCTGCCGGCTCATCGGTAACGAATACCGCACGGCAGATTGCTGGAGCCATTGGAGCACCGGTTCTGGTGATTTTGATGGAAATGTTCGCCGCTATGTATGGCGGAGGAACTGCTGAGGCAAGCGTGTTTGGTATTCAATGGGCACTACGTGTTAGTGCACTGCTCTGCTTTGGCATGGTTCTGCTTGTTGTTTTCGGTGTGCGTGGCAATGGCGCAGGTTCAACACGAGACCTGACTCAGCGAGCGCTGCATCGTATGCACACAGTGCTTGAACACGAGGATTAATCTTGCTGAGGAAGCAACAAAGCATGAAGCTGAAGCATAATGTGTGAAACGAGGGGTGATCTTTTATATCGTTTCCAACAGTTATGGCAACTGTTGTGCAGGGCACGCGTGGAGTACTCCCAGCATTGCCTGTTTTTCTTGGCTGGTAACGGTCAGCTTGTATTGGGCTTTGACAGCAATTTGTCGGGCTACGTATTCGCAGTGAAATTCGCTGTTAGGCGGTAGCCAATATGTTGCTGAGGCTGAACCTTTGTTTGAGTTAGTAGTACCGTCTACGGCAAGCAGGTTATTCATATCGTTACCAAAAGCGTAACGTGTTGCAGTATCCCAGTAGCGGGCGCCTGACTGCCACGCATTCTCTAATGCCACTACATGGTCGATCTGTACGTTGGCGCTTGTTTGTGCTCCGCGTACAAAATTGATGGTTTGACCGGTGTAGGGGTCGTTGAGTATGCCGGAAGCGACCACGCACCCGTCGGTGTATGTCACTTCTGTCAAGTCACGAGCAAGTACATCGTCGCGCACATCGCAACCGTTGCCATCTGTATCGGTTTGCCGGTAGCCGAAAGATTCACGATCATAGCCGGATGCGTCAGGATTGTTGTCAACAATTAGGGTTTCTAATGTTGTTGCTGCGTCTCCCACTGCTGTGTATTCGCCGGTAAGTTCGCCCACAGTCGAGCTGATATGAGGTAGGAAGATACCTGTCACCATGCCAATTACGGCAGCTAATGCCATGAGAATCATTACGCGTTCCAACGGTCGTGATGCTGAAAATCGTTTGGCAGTGTACCGACTTGATGTGCTGCGGAAACGTGACGTTGTGCAGCGCCGCGAAACGCTACTACGCCCACGCGTATAGCCGCTACGGTAAAAGTTTGACCCCAACATGGCACTACTGTAACGTGTATGGGACTGTTCGTGCAGAACGCTATTCGCTCCGTAACGGTATATGGCTGAACACGCGCAATTATTCGCTCTGAGCGTCACCTTGTGGAGTGTCAGGCAAGACCACATCATCACCTCGGCGCAGCGATACGCTGCAATTACCCTCTGACGCATTCAGGAATTAGGTAAGGGTCAAATGTGCTTTCACGGATGAGGGCATGAACATATGAACATACGAACGATAAACGCAGGAACGTATAAGAAAGCGTGACGGTCATTCGCGATACGGAACTGCCGAAAGAAGTTTTACGCGTATGAGAAGGTGAGCGGGTCATGGCCAGCGCGAACAGGCCCGTCTAACATATCAATGGCGACATGTTCGTCAGTGGTTAGCGAGAAGCCAAAGAGATCAAGGTTCTCGCGTTGACGGTTAGCATGTACCGACTTGGGAATGATAATTGTGCCGTTCTCAATATGCCACCGCAGAATTACTTGTGCAGGGCTCACATTATGAGCGGCAGCAATACGTTCAATAGTGCCGTTACCCGCGTTGAGATCTGCTCCACGAGCCATTGGCGAATACGCCTCCACAGCAATATTGTGTTCACGGCAGAAAGCTGTTACGTCACGTTGCTGCCATGTAGGGTGTAACTCAATTTGATTAACAGTCGGCCATTCGCCAGTTTCTGAGTGCAACCGTTCCAAATGTTCCGGTAAGAAATTACACACACCTAGTGTGTGCACGCGCCCCTCGTCACGCAACCGTACAAACGCACGCCACGTCTCAGCAGACCGCCAGTTGAACGGCGTGGGCCAGTGGATCATGTACATATCCACATATTCCAGTTGCAACAGGCCGATCTGCCGGTCAAACGCCGCTAAAGCGCTGTCGTATCCCTGCTCGGAGTCCTTGAGTTTAGTGGTTACCCACACGTCACGGCGACGCTCACCAGTCGCATACCCGGTATTAGCCAGGGCGCGACCGACACCACCCTCATTGTTGTATCCAGCAGCACCATCGATATGCCGATAACCTGCTGCTAATGCCGATTCAACAACAGGCGTTACGCTCTCGTCATCAATACGCAGCACACCGAGACCGATTTGCGGGATGTGATTCCCGTCATGTAAAGGAATCATTGGCATTTCAGTTGCAACCTGCTCGCTCATTGTTACTCCTTCGCTGCGTGACTAAGGATAACTATGTTTGATATGCGGCGCTGTGTATGCAGTACAGGCATCGACAGCTACTGTACCGTACAGCCCTGCTTCGTCTACTTCTTACCACAGCTCAGCATAGCTAATACTCGGTCATATTAATGCGCTGCACTATGTTTGGCTATCGCCAAGCTGCCTCCATCAAGCTGTTCACATAGTGATAACTACATAGTGATGACGGTATCGGCGATACGCATGGTGGAATCACGGTGAGATACCAGCAGAATAGCGGTATCACGGTTATTGGCCAGCGCGTTTACCGACTGCAGAATCACTGCTTCGTTGAAAGCATCAAGGCGACTTGTTGGCTCGTCCAACAGCACGAGGTCAGCGTCACGCAAGAAGATACGGGCTAGTCCAATACGTTGACGTTCGCCCTCAGACAATCGCCCACCAAGTTCGCCAACATTCGTATTCAAACCGTCAGGCAGACTGTCAATCAGATCCAGTGCCGACGCTTTGCTCAGCGCTTCACGCATCTCATCGTCACTGGCATCGGGTTTGGCGAGCTGCAAATTACTGCAGATTGTGCCGTCAAACAGGTATGTTTCCTGCGAAAGCATGGTTTGCACGCGGCGACGGTGATGTGCATTGACGTTGCGAATATCGTCACCAGACATTGCTACGCGACCAGAAGTGGGTTCCCAGTAGTGCATTAACAGTTTGAGTATGGTGGATTTGCCTCGACCCGACGGGCCTTGTATGCCAAGAATTCCATGAGCGGGCACGTTCAGGGACATTTCTTTCAACACAGGGCGTGCTGCAGCAACTGTTTTTGGTACGCTACATGTGTTGTTGACCATGTTTGTATCGGCCACGCGATCTGCGTTTACGGTATTCCCCGTATTGGCAGTCGTTACTGTGTGACCGTTGTCTGTGGAATGGGCAGATTGAGTGGCATCAGGGTAAGCAAAAGTCACGGATTCCATAGTCATACCGGTATAAGCAGGTGTTTGGGTACCGTTTTCTTCCACTGCCGGGGTTTCATCTATCAGAGCAAATAATCGACGTGCCGAGGCAAAAGTTTGCGTAAGATTCGCTGGCAACGCGCTTAGTGCAAGCGTGGGGCCAAACGAACTGACAATCAACACCACGCTAGCCACCAGCGTTCCCGCGTTGATCGGAGTGAAAGTAAACAGCACAATAGTGGCGGCAATCACTACAGCAAAAACGGAACATAGCACTACCAGCACACTGCCGAGACCAGAGAATCGTCCATTGCGAGCGCTCAGTTCCATGCGTTCGTTCCATAGTGCTTTACTGCGGTTTACGATGTCAGCAACGCGGCTGTCCCCTATTGAGAAGCGGATGATCTCGTCCAAGCCGCGCATATCGTCAAGCATCACATCGTCCAAGGCCGACGACTTCTCGCGTAAGCGCGCACCGAGATCGCGCACACTGCCAGCAAACAAGCGTGGCAACAGCACTCCCACCAGAAGATGTGAGATAACCAGTAGAAGCGCAAACCACGCCGATAGTTTCAATAGTGCGATCGCATAAACCACAGTGGTAGTAACAGCAATTACCACAGGCGAAATTGTGTGAGCGAAGAAAATCTCCAATAATTCAACGTCCGTGGTGATTAAGGCAATAAGATCTCCCTTACCTTTGCCAGCGAGTTTGGCAGGTGCCAGTCGTCGCATTGCCGCAAAAGCACGAGAACGGAATAACGCCAATAGACGAAACGCTACGTTATGGTTCATATACTGCTCGGCGTAACGCAGACCGCCACGTACTAATGCGCACACTATCATTGCGGCAACAGATACACCCACACCCATGCCCCACAACGGGCTGCCCAACATTGCAAACAAGGCAAACACACCAAACACGGGAAGGAATGTGGCGGCCAAATGCCCGATAATGCCGCACACGCAAGCGATAACCATATACCGGCGTAATGGTCCAACTTCATGTAGCAAACGACGGATCAATGCGCTGGTGCTCACAGGCTTCTTAGGAGATGTATGCGGTGCGTTGCTGCCAGTATTTGACTGAGCCTTCTCATTGTCTGAGGTGTTAGTGTTGTAGAGACCGTTGTTGTCAAAAGCACTATTGCCAGTACTGGTAGCACGATCAGTATCTGCAGGAGCACTATCGTTGCTTGTAATATCAGGCGTATCAACGGTCACATGCGCTGATACAGAGGCTGTTACGGACGGAATTGGCACACCGTTGTAAGACGACGCACTATCACGTCGGGACACGTGTTCAACAGCCTGCTGTGTTCGATACAGGCGAGCATAAGTGCCGTTGTCTGCCATCAAACTATGGTGATCACCACATTCCACAACCTGACCGTGATCGAAAACCACCACCTGGTCAGCATCCTCGGCATTAGCCATACGATGCGTGATCATAATGACGGTTGCCTGCTGAGCAAGGCTGTGAATAGTGTCAAGGATAAAGGCTTCGCTTTCAGCATCCACACTGCTGGTTGCCTCATCGAAAACATATACCAGGCAGTGACGCAGTAACGCGCGTGCAATAGCGAAACGCTGGCGCTGCCCGCCAGAGAGATTCGCAGCTCCCTGCTCAATAGGCATATCTAGCCCGTCGACGTGTGAGCGTACAAAGTCAGCGATATGTGCACGCTCCAGGGCCTGCCATAATTCATCGTCAGTAGCCCTAGCAGACCCCATAAGTAAATTGCTACGTAAAGTGCCAGCAAATAGGTGACTACGCGATGACACCAAACCAATGGCGCTAACCAGTGATGATGTGCTCAAATCGTGCGATTCAACAGTGAACGACGATGGCGATGTCTCTTCACCAGATATGTCAGGACTCGCAGTTGATGACGTCGTACCAGCAAAACAGATTGACCCTTCATAACCGGCAA
>CAYQJZ010000044.1:0-1397 GCA_964417995.1 uncultured Bifidobacterium sp. | reverse complement strand
GTTATTACCTGTATTGCTGGCGGTGCTACTAACTGTGTTATTTATAACGTTGCCTGCAGTGTAGGCCGCAGTTCGATTCACAGAGCCATTCACAAAACCGCCAGTGTTACTTGCAGGCCTATTAGCAGAAACGCCAGCAGAATTGTTAGAAGCCCCCTGCGGGGTATCGCTGTTCATTACATCATCAGCCTGCATATAGCTGTACCCAACATGCGAGAACGTGACGCTCACATTCTGAGTATCAGCAGGAAAACTAACTGTGCCGCTTTTAGCTTCTGGAACATCCAGCAGAGCAAAAATACGCTTGGTAGAGGTCATACCATTCATTGCCACATGAAAATACGAACCAAGCTGTCGCAAAGGCAAAAAGAAACTCGCCGACAGCAATACCACAAGCAAAACGCCATCAAAAGCAATAGCTCCAGAAGAGAACTGCCAAATAGCCACACCGATACCTGCGGCAGTGCCGCCGTAAGCTACTACATCCATTGCGGTCAGCGAACGCAGTTGTATTTGCAGCACTTTCATGGTCATTTCGCGGAACTGTTCACTCTGCTTATCCATCTCGCGTGCAGCCTGCTCGTCAGCGTCGAAGGTTTTTAAGGTTTCCAAACCTTGCATATTGTCAAGGAATGCGGCACCCATATCGGTGTAACGACCCCAATATTTTTTGAAAACACGGGCAGCGCTCATTGCCACCGCGCCCACGATAAGCACAATGAGCGGTGCGCAAACCAGCAAAGTCACAGCTGCAGGAATATTAAATGGCGCGAGTACAACAAACAGTGTGATAGGCGCTAATACAGCGTAGAACAGTTGAGGTACAAACAGTTCAAAAAAGCTTTGGATTTGGTCGATACCTTCGCCTGCTGATTGCACAATGTCGGAAGTGCGCACATGTGACGAATATGACGGCCCTAATGCGAGCATTTTGCGATATAACTTTTCGCGTAATGCTACTTTGACACGTTCGGCAGCCTCGGTACCAAACGTTGCACCGGCACGAGCTGTTAGGTATTTAACCACGCACACCACCAGCAAGGCGAATGCCAGTGCAGCGATATTGGTATATGACACGGCGACTTGGTAACCCTGAGCAAGCAGAATCACACTCTGCACTATGTCGGTGAGTGTTGCAGCTAACACGTATGCGAACATCACTTCGGCAAGCAGTGAAATCCATAACGATGCCACCTTCGCTGCGATCAAACGGCCAATACCGGGAACCAGGGAGAATAGACGCTTATCAAACACTCTGTGTACCTCTTTTCTGCAACTATGCCACCCTAACGAAAACTGACGCCACGCGCCAGAGTTCAGCGTTCACATTGCAGCACTGCAAGTTGAGGGATAGTCCCGATACAGCAGATGAGTTGTGGGGATAGATGGGTATGAGG
>CAYQJZ010000043.1:11793-14319 GCA_964417995.1 uncultured Bifidobacterium sp. | reverse complement strand
TAGAACACTGCATAACACAAAACCCTGCCGCTCATACGAACAGCAGGGTGTAATGCTTAAGCTCAGACCTTGGTCTGAATCGGTGTGCAACACGCTCCTAACACGCACTACACGCCGACACACGCCGGTTTATCCACTTGCCATGCCCCATACAGGCGGCAGACAAGGAACAAACCTGCGAATGAATGTTACTCGGCCACAACCTTCACAGTGAAGGACGCAGTGATCTCCGGGTGGAGAGCCACAGTGGCAGGGAACTCACCGGTGGTCTTGATGGTGTCAATGGTGATCGCCTTCGGATCGACAGCGGCGGTCGAAGCCAGAGCCTTGGCAACAGCGTCAGCGGACACACCGCCGAACAGCTTGCCGGACTCAGACACCTTGGCAGCAATCTCAACGGTCGTACCTTCGATAGCGGTCTTAGCAGCGACAGCATCCTCGCGGGTAGCAACAGCCTTGGCCAGACGAGCACGACGCATAGCTTCGATCTGGGCGGCAGCCTTCTTGGTCCATGCGAAGGCCATGCCCTGCGGGATCAGGTAGTTACGCGCATAACCGGCCTTGACGTTCACAACGTCGCCGGGCTGACCGAGGTTGGCCACGGTCTTGGTGAGAATAACCTTGGTATTAGCCATAATGAAATCCTCCTTAACCGATCAGCGACCCGAGGTGGAGTACGGCAGCAGAGCCATTTCGCGTGCGTTCTTAATCGCCTTTGCAATCTCACGCTGCTCCTGCACAGTAACACCGGTGATACGACGGGAACGGATCTTGCCGCGATCGGAGATGAACTTGCGCAGCAGCGCAACATCCTTGTAATCGATCTCGGTAATCTTGGCAGCCTTCAGTGGGTTCGGCTTCTTCTTAATCGGCTTGACCGGCGGCTGCGGCCTTTTGCGTGACATATGATGTTCTCCTTACGACTTAAAAATACGCTTTCGTGTTTTCACATACGGCAACTTGAGTTGTTTTAACAACACATCAGAATTCCGGTTCGTCGGAATCGCCACCGAAATCATCAGTAGTGCCGAATGACGAGAACCCAGAACCAGAGGTGTCGCTCCACGGGTCAGCTGGCGGGGTGGAGTTTGAAGCGGATGCACCGCCCTGGTAACCGCCCGACGAATATCCAGCACCGCCGGTGTAACCGACACCGCCCTGATATCCACCATTGCTGTAACCAGCGTTGGCATCACCGCCGTATCCACCGTTGTTGTCAGCAAAACCACCACGGTTGCTTCCAGCAAATCCAGAGCTGGCTGACTGACGCGTGACCTGAGCAGTGGCGCGAGTTAATGCAGGACCGATCTCATCGACGCGCAGTTCGATAACTGTACGCTGCGTGCCGTCGTTCGCCTGATACGAACGCTGACCAAGACGACCTTGAGCAATAACCCTCATGCCTTTTGACAGACTGTTGGCGATATTGGACGCGAGAGAAACGCGCGCACTATCCCACGCAGAGCAGTTAAGGAATAGCGTATCGCCGTCCTCAAACTGACCGCTATTGCGGTTGTATCGCCTCTCAGTCGAGGCGATGGTGAAATTGACTACCGTGGATCCGCTGGATACCGTACGCAGTTCGGGATCTCGCGTGAGATTGCCTACTACGGTAATAACCGTTTCGCCTGCCATATGTTACCTTCCTGCTGTGAAAACGCGATGGCGTTTAACGGCTTACTTGGTGTCCTTACGAAGAATCTTCGTACGGATCACGGATTCATTGAGGTTGAGGACTCGGTCGAGCTCGCTGCTCGTAGCCGGTTCGCAGGTGTAGTTAACTACTACGTAGTTGCCCTCGTTCTTGCCGGCGATCTCATAAGCCAGCTTGCGGCGACCCCAATAATCAATGTTGTCGACAGCGCCGCCCTCTTTGGTGATGAGCTCCAGATACTGCTCGGTCAGCTTCTTCAAACCGTGCTCATCCAGCTCAGGATCGGCAATGAACATCATTTCGTACTTATGCGCAGACATCACCCACCTCCTTCGGACTAGTCGGCCGCGGCCCTTCCGCGGCAGGAGTGTGTTTGCGTTGTGCCCGACGGTTGTGCCTTGGGCAACCCCAGCAGGTTAACCCGGGGACTGGACCTAACTAATGGCTTTTTAACAATGGATTTAAAACGACACAACACTCACTGAATATTCAACAACCATTCATTGGTCGTCGAGTTATCTTTCTGAAGACGTTGCGTTTAGCATGGTAGACGAGAACAGGAATATTGTCTCAGAAAGTGAGTTCATTATGTACTGTCCGCACTGTGGAACACAGGTGAGAGAAGGTGCCAAGTTCTGCGCTGCTTGCGGTAGCGCAATTTCCTCGTCACCAGCAACCAGCGATGCGACTTCATCTGAACAGCAAATGCCACCGTCAGAAAACGCGGCGACACAACCGGTATCGACTACTTCATCAATAACGTCATCAGCAACGTCAGCGCCGGAACAAAACGGTGCAGCAAACACCGGCAACGCTCAACAGTCTCAGCCGTATGAACATGCGCAAGCGTACGAACAGCAGCCTTACGGTCA
>CAYQJZ010000043.1:0-11693 GCA_964417995.1 uncultured Bifidobacterium sp. | reverse complement strand
AACAGTCTCAGCCGTATGAACATGCGCAAGCGTACGAACAGCAGCCTTACGGTCAAGCTCCGTATGCTCAGAACGTTCACGGTAATCAGTACAACAACCAATACGGTAATCAGTACGGTACCGTTCCCCCTGCGCAACCTGCTCAGGCTAATCAGCAGACGCCAGGAGCTCAGTTCTCACAAAATCCATTTGCTCATCAAAACCCCAATGAGCAAGCGTCACCAGCCGGCAACCAGCAGGCATACAATCAGCAGAAGCCTTATGGCGATCAGCACAATCCGTTTACTTCGCAAAACCAGTACGCCGGCCAGTATGCCAATGCGGCTCAATCGCAACAGCAGTATGGTGCACCGTATCAGCAACCACAACCCGGTCAACAGGGAGCTCCACAGAATGCACCTAACGCTACCGCTAACGCAACAGCTGCAGCAACGGCAGCAATGAATTCTGTTAAGTCCAACCCAGTTGTTCGCGAACTGACTACGCCGAATACGGTAAAAACCATGGGAGTGTCACTGGGCGTTGGCGTAGGTGCCGCAGCTGTTATCGCCCTAATTGGCGCTCTGATTATCTCTGCCGGCAGCAGCGCGCTACTAAGTGAGATATTGTCAGGGATCAGCTCGTCATCGTATATGACAAGCATTCTCAGTGGTTTGTTGACAGGGCCGAACTTCCTTCAACTGCTGGTTCTTGTTCTACTGTGTGGTGTCTCTGGCTCGTTTGATTTGAGCATGTCCGTTTACGGTACGTCGTTGGATTCGCTGATGAGTGTATCTGTCACGTTGCCCGTTGGCTTGTCTGGCGTGGCACTGATGGTTGGCGCAGCATTCGGCGCGTATTGGTTTGCACGCAAAGTAGGAGTGCGTTTCAAGTGGACTGGTGCCATTAGTGCTGTTATCGTTGGCGCGGCAACCGGTTTGGTTTACGTTATTCTCGGTGCGCTTTTCCCGATCAGCTTGTCGACGTATTACACAGACGCCAGCAGTGGTGGGTCGTTCACATTTAGTGGTGCATCGTTCAAAACCTTCGCAATGGCGTTTATTATTTCAACTCTGGGCTCGCTGTTCGGCTACTTCCTTGCCCAGTTTGCACCAGACTCGTCGAATATGTTCCTCGCAGCATGGCGTTGGATGCATCGTGCACGCGGTTTTGTACGAACACTTGCTGAATCAGTGATGGTGTATGCGGTTGTATATACCGTTGTATCGCTGGTTCTTATTGTTGTTCTGGCAGTTGAAGCGGAAACACCAACCGTATTCGCTTTGATTCCGTTCGTTTTCCCACTGCTGCCGTTCCTGATCTTTGCGCTATCCTCGCTGGGTGCACTCTCGCTGGCGGCTACTGGGCAGAGCATCAGTATTTCCCTATATTCCGATACTCTCGAAATTCCTGCCTGGCTGTCGGTTGTTCTTGTTGTGGTATTTGTACTCTCAACGCTATATATCGCGTTAAGAGCTTCAGCTCGCAACATTTATGACCGCACTTACGCCAACTGGACGCATTCATGGAAGTCTCCAGTTGTAGCAGCAGTTGCCTGGCTGCTGGCGTCTCTGTGCGCGACACAGTTCAGTGTCGTGTACTCAGTAAGCGGCAGCAGTGGAGCTGTGTACTTCGGCCTGGCAACTTGGTATTTCGTACTGGCTGCTGTGTGGGCGTTCCTTGTCGACGTAGTGGCGTTGAGTTTTGGACCAACGTTGCTAGCCGCAATGCCTGCTCTATGGCGTCTTTTTGTTGGCGGTACCGTACAACTAACACCGCGGAGTATCACTGACTATGTGATCGCTTGTGGTGCAGTGTTCACTAAGCCGTCGTCCACGAATATGGCTCAGACTGCGGGCTACGGTTATAACGCTGCTAACGCAGGCACGACTGGTACTGCTGCAGCTGGATCAGCCGGCATGGCTGACGGCACGACTTATGATACTGCAGCTCATACGGCAACTCCGATGCCGAATGATGAACAGGAGAGTATGGACGCATCTGTTGGCAACGATGCAGTTTCTGCTGACGATAACGCAGCTTCTGCTGATAACAATGCAGCTCCTGTTAACTCTGAACAGCAGGACGAGAGTGATTCAACTGACTCTGCAGATGACGGTGATGCTACAGCTGACAGTGACACTGCAACTACTGCACACGACAGTAGTGCAGAAAGCGAAGGCGATACTACGTCTGATGACGCATCTCACACGGATAATACAGTTGACGTTGATACTGGCTCCAGTTCTACTGAGGCTGCACACGTTGCTGAGGCACCAACAGTGACAGTTTCTACCAGTGAAGGTGAGCAAGGCAGCACTGAAAGTGGCGCCCCCGTCGACAATAACGCTATCAACAACGGCCAGGTGTATTCCATGGCAGATTCTGTCTCTGCTCACTATGGTCAGAGCGGTCAGTTCACCCAGTCTGGCTACGCAGCAGCGGTTCCACCAATGCCGAGTGCACAACGCAAACCAATGACTGCCAAGCAGAAGATGACATTGATTATCGTGGGTGTTGTGGCTGCAATTGCTATCGCCTTGGGTATTGCCTACACAGCGTTGAACGCCACAATTTTCAGCCCTACCCATGTCGCTGAAGAGTATTTATCAGCCATTGCCTCAGGTGACTACGACGAGGCGAATAACATTGCCGGCACGCAGTTGGATGAACAGCAGAGCGTATTGCTCACCAACGAAGCTGCACAGGCCGATAATGCCACGATTTCCAATGCTCAAATCACTTCGGTAGAAAAAGCATCAGATGGCTCTGCCATTGTTTCTGTCAGCTACACGATTGATGGCAGCACGGTTACCGACTCGTTCACTATGGTATCTTCCGGCTCACAGTTCCTGGTGTTCTCGGATTGGACGATTTCCACACCACTGATCAAACAGATTTCGGTGTACTCGTCATCGGCTGTTAGCGAGCTGGATATTAACGGTGTGACGGTTACTGCCGATAACGCGGTAAGCAGTTCCACATCAGATACACTGACGTTCCTTGTATATCCGGGAACGTATACTGTCAGCGTTGCCGATTCGACGTATATCACCAGTGATTCACTGAGCATCAACACCTCTGAAGCCAGCACCATGGCGTATCTGGAAGTTGAAGCAACCGACGCTCTGATCGATGAACTACAAACCGCCGTTGACGACTTACTGCAAACGTGTGTGGCCTCCACCGATGCTGATCCAGAGGGGTGCCCGTTCGGCATGTGGTATACCTCGGATCGTTACCGCAACTATGAGTGGTCAATATCGGAAAGCCCTGAAGTCGATTACGTCTACCTCGATAGCGGCACGTTCTCCACGGGTTACGGCACAGCCCAGGTTAGCTACGAATATCAGTACTACAGCAGTGACACATGGGAAGAATACGACAGCACGGATGTGTTCTACGTTTACGGAACGTTTGTTATCGAAGATGACGAGGTAACCGTCTCTTTCGATAACAGCAATTGGTAATCGGCACCGTATCCACCACGCAACCCGCTATTCCGGTTTCGGAGTGGCGGGTTGCTTGTATATTGGAAGAGGTTTAGCGAACCTACTCAGCCCATCACGTACGGGCACATATAGCGGAAGGCGGACTATGTCGGCGATTCTCGAAGGCACCCCGGATAAGCGTCTAGCTCTGGTCACCGGGCGCGCTTACCCCGAACAAGCTCAAGAAACAGCCACATATCTAGGCACCAACGTGTTAGAAACTACCGCCTATGATTTCGCCAATGGTGAGATGTACATTCGCTACACCGAGCCGGTACGCGGCGCTGACGTTTTTGTTATGCAGTCGCATACTGAGCCGATTAATAAGTGGGTGATGGAGCAGCTTATTATGATCGATGCGCTCAAACGCGCTTCTGCTCGCTCAATCACTGCTGTGTGCCCTTTTATGGGTTATTCGCGGCAAGATAAGAAGCATCAGGGACGCGAGCCAATCACAGCGCGACTGATTTTTGATTTGTTCCGTTCCGCCGGGGCTGACCGTATTGTCACCGTGGATTTGCATGCCGCACAAGAGCAGGGATTCTTCAACGGGCCAGTTGACCATTTGACAGCTATGCCCGTGTTGCTGGACTATGTACGCGGCCATTTACCATTGGAAAACACCACAATCGTCTCCCCTGATGCTGGTCGTATTAAGGTCTCTGAGCAGTGGGCAGCAAAGCTTGGCGGACTACCATTGGCTTTTATTCATAAAACTCGCGATACCACGCGTCCTAATCATGCTGAGGCTCACGGCATTATCGGTGATGTTGTGGGGCGTGACTGCGTAGTCGTTGATGACATGATCGACACTGCAGGCACAATCTGCGAGGCCGTGCACACACTTACCGATGCCGGTGCCGCTTCGGTAACACTGGTTGCCACGCACGGATTATTGTCCGGCCCGGCAGTGGATCGTTTGCGTGACTGTGGTGCACGCGAGATTGTGCTGATGGATACTGTGCCAGTTCCTGAATCGAAGCGTTTGCCGAATATGACTGTTCTATCCGTAGCACCATTGTTGGCCGCCGGTATTCGGTCGGTGTTTGAATCTGGCTCGCTAACAACACTGCTTAACGGTCTTCCGGAAGATATGCGGCCGCGCAATATTTACGCATAAAGAATCTGCGTACAAGAAGCTGCACATAGAAGCGGGGTTAGTAATATACCTACTTCCCCGCCAAAAACGACTGAAATACAAAAACGGCGGCTGCAGTGAGAACACCGCAACCCGCCGCTGGAGAACCCGGAAATAAGCGTCAATCAGCCGAAACGGCCAGACACGTAACGCTCGGCCTCTTCGTTTTCTGGATTGTTGAACATCGTCGCCGTATCGGTGAAGTATTCCAAATGGCCCGGCTGGCCTACGGCCTTAAGGTTGAAGAAGCCAGTGTAATCAGCGATACGGGCGGCCTGCTGCATATTGTGGGTCACAATCACAATCGTGTAATCAGACTTCAACTCGTTGATCAGATCTTCAACAGCGAGAGTGGAGATCGGGTCAAGGGCGGAACACGGCTCATCCATTAGCAGTACCTGTGGGTGCACTGCTACAGCGCGGGCGATACACAAACGCTGCTGCTGACCGCCAGACAGTCCAACACCGGGGTTGTCGAGACGATCCTTAACCTCGTTCCACAAATTGGCGCCACGTAATGCCCACTCAACCAGATCGTCGGCATCAGACTTGGAGATTTTGCGGTTGTTCAAACGCACACCGGCAAGCACATTCTCCCGAATGGACATTGTGGGGAATGGGTTTGCGCGCTGGAATACCATGCCAACGTCGCGACGTACTTCGACAGGATCTACATTCTTGTCGTACAGATTACGACCTTCGAGCAGCACCTCACCCTTGACGTGAGCACCGGGAATGATCTCGTGCATACGGTCGAGTGTGCGCAGAACGGTTGATTTACCGCAGCCGGATGGACCAATGAACGCGGTGACTTTGTTGGGTTCAATGTTGAGGTTGACGTCTTCTACAGCTAAAAAATCGCCGTAGTAGATGTTCAGATTCTTGACATCAATGCGTTGTCCCATGTTGTTTCCTTTATTTCAGGGCAGTCTTTGCGGCTTGCCGTCCGGTTTACCGTTCCGTCTTGACGGCGAAAACCTTCGCCACGACACGGCCGATGATATTGAGCAGCAGAACGATAATGATCAACGCCAGTGCGGCGGCCCATGCACGTTCCATAGGAATTGTGGTAACGCATGTGTCGTCGGCTGTAGCCGAGCAGTTGGCGTTAAGAAGGTGATACTGCTGGTAAACGTACACCGGCAGTGTGGTCATCTGACCGGAGAAGAGGTTGAAATTGGTGCTGGCAATGTAGCCGGAAGTCATCAGCAGTGGCGCGGTTTCACCAACCACGCGGGCAATGGCGAGAATAGAGCCAGAAACAATGCCCGGCAGAGCAGTGCGCAGCACAATCTTGGTAATGGTGCGCTGTTTGGTGACGCCCAGCGCATAGGCGGCTTCACGTAGATCACCCGGAACAACCTTCAGCATTTCCTCGCTGGACTTCACAACGGTAGGAATCATCAGCAAAGACAGCGCAACTGAACCCTCAAAACCGTTGATAGTACCGGCGCCAAACAGGATGGTGAACATTGAGAAGGCAAACAAACCGGCGACAATCGACGGAATACCGCTCATAACATCAACAAGCAGAGAGATAACCTTGGCAAGTTTGCCACCGTGCGAGTACTCAACTAAGTACACAGCACACATCAACCCGATGGGAATAGAGATAATCATTGCACCAAAGGTGATTTCCAACGTGCCGATAATAGCGTGCAAGATACCACCGTAGCCACCAGATGGGGTTTGGTTTCCACCCACAACGCCGGTCATGTTGTGAGTAAGGAAGTCCCAATTAAAGCGTTGTATGCCATTGGCGATTGTCGTCCACAGCACGGAGATCAGCGGGATTAGCGCAATAATGAACGCGATGGCAATGAGAACGCGCATTGCCAAATCCTTGCGCTTACGTGCAGCAATGAACGAACGAGTGGGTTTGAACTTGTCGAAATCGATGCCCGGAACTTTGTCGGTAGCGGTGCCGGCGTTTGCCACGGGAGTATTTTGTGCAGCACTCATCATGCGGTCGCTTTCTCGGTAATCTTACGGGCAATGAAGTTCACAATGAATGTGATCAAGAACAGCACTAAGCCGGTGCCGATAAGCGTAGACACACCCAGATCATTAGCTTCCGGATACTGTGCGGCAATGTTGGCAGCAATTGTTTGATTCTGTGAGGCCTGCAGCAGTTTGATTGAATACGAGTAGGCCGGCGACAGAATCATCAGTACAGCCATCGTCTCGCCAAGGGCTCGGCCGAGACCCAGCATAGCGGACGAGATGACGCCGGATTTGCCGAATGGCAGTACCGCGAGCTTAATCATCTCCCACTTGGTAGCGCCCAATGCGAGCGCGGCTTCTTCTTGCAAGCGTGGGGTTTGTTGGAAGATATCGCGGGACATTGAGGTGATAATCGGCAGGATCATCACAGCTAGTACCACGGCTACGGTGGCGACAGTTCGTGAGGGGTTGGCGGCTGGGCCTTCAAAAATTGGGATCCAACCCAAATAGGTGGCTACCCAGTTCCAGAACGGATAGATGGCGGGTACCAAAATCAGACCGCCCCACAGACCGTAGACAACGGAAGGAATTGCGGCGAGCAGGTCGACTACGGAGCTGAGAACAGTGGCAAGTTTCTTCGGTGCGTAGTGGGAGATGAATAAAGCGATGCCCACTGAAATGAAGAAGGCGATAATCAGTGCGAGTGCGGCAACGAGAATTGTGCCGAACAGCATTGGGCCTACGTAGTTGAAGAAGTTGGTAGCGCGACCGCCTGATAGGGATTGAACGACTTCGGCGTTTTCGGTCTGATCACCGGCGATCAGCGGCCATGCGCGGTAAAGCAGGAATAGTGCGACTGCGGCTAATGCGGCCAGGATCAGAAGGCCACAACCGTAGGCGATCCCTTTGAAGACTTTATCGGCAGTTTTGCCGTTGGCCGGCTTACGTGCCGCAATGTCTGTGGAACTCACAGGTTCTCCTTACACGTATGACGTTTATCTGTTGGCGACCTAACCGCGCGAAGCCGAAGCCGCTAGGCAATGCCTATAGCGGGCTTCGGCTTTGCAACCGTGTTATTCCGCCATGGTTGATTCGTCTGTGTGCGTCTTCGGACCGTTACTCGGTCACGATGGCGTTGATCGACTCCATCACGGTATCACGCAGTGTGTCGGACATCGGAGCATTGCCAGCAGCGTCCTGTGAGGCTTGCTGTCCTTCTTCGCTGACGATGTAAGTCAAGTATTCTTTGGTGAACACGGCGGTGTCGGCATCTTCATAGGCTGGGCAGGCGATCGCATACGAGATCAGCACGATTGGGTAAGCACCTTCAGCTTCGGTGTTGTGGTTGATGTCGATAACAACGCGGTTGTCGCCTTCAACGTCTTCGTCCTGTGCCGAGTCGTCGATAACAGCGGCGGCAGCTTCTGCGGAGATCGCCACGTATTCGTCGCCAACTTGAACAGCGACAGTACCCAGGTCTCCTGCCTGTGAGAAGTCGGCATAACCGATGGTTCCGTCAGCCTGTTGGACGGTGGAGATCAGACCGGACGTTCCTTGAGCGCCTTGTCCGACGGAGTTTGGCCAATCCTCACCGACCTCGTACGGCCACGCATCTGGGGCTACATCCTTGAGATAGCTGACAAAGTTTTCAGTAGTGCCCGAGGATTCAGAACGGTGTACCACGGTGATGGCGGTATCGGGCAGCTCAACATCAGGGTTGGCTTCTTGAATAGCTGGATCATTCCACACGGTAATTTCGCCGTTGAAAATCTTGGCGATAGTTTCCGCGTCCATGTTCAGTGTCTGACCTTCGCCGGAGATGCCTTCCAGGTTGAAGACGATAGCGATGGGGGAAATGTACACCGGGATGTCGAAGGCAGTGGTGCCGTCAGCGCAAACGCTGGCGGATTCTTCTACTTCATCGTCGCTCAGCGGAGCATCGGAACCGGCCCATGCGGTAGCACCGGTTAAGAAGGTGGTTACGCCCGCGCCAGAACCAGTCGGGTTGTACGAAAGCGTTACGTCTGGATACATTTCCTGAAATCCAGCGATCCACGCTTCTTCAGCGGCTTGCTGCGAGGAGGCGCCAGCGCCAGCGAACTCGCCGGACAGTGTGACATCAGTATTGGTATTGGACGAAGCGGAACTTGCATCAACGTTATCGCCACATGCAGCCACTGAAGTGAGCATAGCGAGGCCAGAAACAGCGGCAACAGAACGTGTAAGAAGATTCTTGCGCATGATTTTGCTTCCCTCTTATCGGATTCGGTGGGTGACCAGTTGCCACCCGTGTTTTTCATGGCACTTTCCAGACTATTCGCAGTGCAGAGGGGATATAACCAAAATCGGTAAACGGAAGATGAACACTTAGACAAACTCTGCGCGATTGCGTTATCTCAGTGTTATCTCACCGAAGAAGGCATGCCGATACGAGGTATTTGAGGCTTATTCAGGGTCGGCAATCTTATAGCCAAGACCACGCACAGTTGTTAAATAACGCGGATGTGAGGGATCGTCCTCGATTTTGGCGCGTATGCGCTTAACGTGAACATCCAGTGTTTTGGTGTCGCCCACGTAGTCAGAACCCCAGATACGGTCAATTAGCTGATGCCGGGTCATCACACGACCCTTGTTTTGCATCAGGTACTCCAACAGTTCAAATTCTTTGAGTGGAAAGAACACCGACTCGCCACGCACAGTAATCTGGTGCTGGCCGATGAGCAGGCAGATATCGCCGCACACCAGCGGTACATCGTCGTCGGATATGCCTGTGGATGCGGCAATGGTCTGGCTGCGACGTAACACAGCCCGAATACGGGCAAGCAGTTCACGGAATGAATATGGTTTGGTCACGTAGTCGTCAGCACCTATTTCTAAGCCAACAACCTTGTCGATTTCCGCACTTTTTGCTGTGAGCATGATAACAGGGACACGGCTTTGCTCGCGAATACGACGGCACAATGCAATACCGTCAATGCCGGGAAGCATCAGGTCAAGTACAACTACGTCGATACCACCTTGGGTAAAGAGTTCTAGTCCCTCTTCACCAGTTGCCGCCGCTGAAACGTCGTAGCCCTCGCGGGTGAGCTGATAAACCAACGGTTCACGATAGGATTCTTCGTCTTCTACGATAAGAATGCGCGTCATGCCTGCCCTCCGACATACTCACGGTGTTTGCGAGTGCGATGTGCGCTGATACAGGCGTAATGGCACAGCAAACCCCCGATTGTTTTCTGCTCTCATCGTATCCGTTCAACACGCAGTTGATTGCCGTTTACGCAACTACGTAGCTGATAGTTCGAACTACACCGCGCTGTGTGCTGTGTTCTCATGGATGTGTTCACTGTCAGTTGATGGCAGTTCAACAGTGAATGTTGAGCCTTCACCCTCGCGAGACCATACCGAGATAGTGCCTCCGCACGATTGCACGCAATGTTTGGTAATTGCCAAACCCAGTCCAGAGCCGCCGGTTTCTCTTGAACGCGCGGGGTCAACACGGTAGAAGCGTTCAAATATGCGGCTGAGTGATTCGGCAGGAATGCCGATACCTTGGTCAACTACCTGGATGCGCACCGTGCCATTGTGTTCGGTGATGCTGACTGTAACAGTGGTGTGTTCGGGCGAGTAGCGTATGGCATTTTCGATAAGGTTCTTCATTGCGGTGACCAGCGACTCTTTGTTCACTGTTACTGTTAACGCATTTGCAGCGACGATGCCTGTTGCACTGCCTGTTGCGTTGCCAACTATGCTGTCTTGTGTGCTGCCAACCGTGCTGCCGCGCGTACTGTCTAACGTGCTGCTGATGCTGGCAACACTGTCGGTGGCAACACTGTCAGTAGCAGCAGTGTCGGCGTTATCAGAACCGTCGGCGTCTATCAACACACGCTGCCCGGCAATGGTAAGCACAATAGTGATGTGTTTGGCCGCAGCTTGCACTTGAACAGAAGCGATGGCCTCACATACCAAATCCTGTATTGTCCACGAGCGCACGTCAGTTAGAGCTGGCGTATTTTGTGCGCGCTGCAAGTCAATCAAGCGTTGAACGAGTTCATTAAGCCGTTGTGCTTCTTTGTCGATACGACTGGAGAAATACCTCACAGCATCGGGATCATCTACTGCATCGGCAATCGTTTCAGACAATAGTGTGATAGCGCCAGATGGTGTTTTGAGTTCGTGTGCAACATTGGTGGTGAAGTCACGGCGCATGGCTTCAAAGCGTCGTTGTTCGCTCATGTCGTGGAGGAAAATCGCGTAGAGTCCGTCGGCAATTCTGCCGATGCGTACTCGCAAATACAGTATGTTCGAGGGTAACGTTTCACCTGCTTGAACGCCCCGGCCGGCTGTACTGCCAGAGCTACGGTCAGCTGACTGCTGTTTGTTCTCAATGGAGACCTCATGTTCGCGAATGTTGCCGTCTGATACTACTTGCAAGAGCATGTCGCTAATGTCGTGAGCGTCCAGCCGATTGTTGGATACGATGCCGAGCGTATTTGCGCCGGGACTGCTGTAACGTACTGCACCGTTGGCATCAGCAACGATAAGCGCGTCTGGCATGGTTTCAATAAGTTGGCGCTCTGTCTCTTGTACCGGCACAGTGTTGCCGAATAGACTATGGTTTTCCTGAGTATCAGGCGTTGAAGAACGCCACTTCTCCCCTTCTTTGCGACCGCGATAATATGCCCCCATCATGGCCGCAATTACGAGCAGCACCACGATGATTGGCACTGCGATCATCCACCCTGCCATACCGGTACCTTCCCTTATCCTCGTTGACGAAGTCGAACAGGTGTATCTCCACAAGCGTAGTGACCACACAACGCCACCGCGAGCCTTGCCGCAGATCGTCATACAGCGTTTGCTCTGCGTTCACCTGGAAAGTGACCTGGCCACGCAAGCACAAAGCACAAAGCAAGCGAACACAATAAATGCACTGCGAAGCACGCTCGCCACACGCAGCCATGCACGTTTGACGACGCTACAGTCAGCTGCCTACACACTCAATAGCTTTTACTGGCATGCCCAATGTGCAACACAACGCACTTACAGGCAGCGCACAATATCTACAGTTAGACGCGCAGCAGTGTCAGCATATTCCGAGATGTCAAACTCGCGAAACACCTCGTAATCGGTATCGGCGTTAT
>CAYQJZ010000042.1:0-14354 GCA_964417995.1 uncultured Bifidobacterium sp. | reverse complement strand
GAACCATAAGGGTGGTTGGCGGGGTCGTTGCGTATGTGCAGTAAAGACTACTTGCGCTGATGACGAGTCTTACGCAGCAGTTTGCGGTGCTTCTTCTTGCTCATCCGCTTGCGGCGCTTCTTGATGACAGAACCCATCTCAAGCCTCCGTTCCTAACGATCGAAAAGATTGCAACTTGCCCAATGGTACACCGCTTTGGGGACTTTGCCCAGATGGTGTCCCACAAGGCTTGTTCTTTGGAAAGCATAAATGTTCAAAGCAAAACCAGAAAAGCCAATAAGCCCACGGACGTACAACACACAGTACAGCAAGCGTAATAGTCTTCCCGCTGATCAGAGAAGCTCTGGTTAACAGAGTCTGGAGAAAAGATTACAGCGGGAACTCCATATAGAAATCCTGAATTGATTCCACAGCACCGGTGGCCTGGAATACTACTGTATCGTTCTGCCACACTGCGATGGCTTGCGTATCATCTGAGGAATCTACGCGTGCAACGTAGCTGCCAGTCGTCTCACCTGATACTTTGACATCACCGCTGCCAAGTTCCTCACCAGTGAGAGCACCAGACAACGACTCATATTCTGTGCTCGCCTCATCAGATGTTGACCATTGCGCAACAACGAGCGTTACATCCAGTGTGGTATCTCCAGTCGAATAAGTAAGCGTGTACTCTTCCAGTGGAGCGGAAGCAGACCAGTTGGTACTCCCCTCGGCAGCAATACGCGCGAAATTCAACACGGTGTCGGGCATTGCCTTTAACAATTCACTGGCGTCGTCCGGCAAATCTACTGCGTCAATGCTTGGTTCATCGGCAGTAGTGTCATCCTCGTTGGTATCGTCTTCAGACTGCGACGTGGCAGCGGCGGTGCTGTCAGTGCTACTGCGCAGCGCCCACCCCGGCCACACGAATGCGGACAGTACTGCAAAAACGATAACCAGCGCCGCAGCAACAACCACGGCGATCAACTTGGTGTGAGAAGACGATCCCGAAGAACCTTGAGTATTCGACATGCTGTTTATTGTTTCACAGCCGCATGACTCACCACATGATTACACCGCTTGTCGCACAGGATCGATACGGTCGAGGCCATGGCAAAGACGTCCGTGCAGTATTTGTGTTCAGAATGTGGCTGGAGCGGCACCAAATGGTACGGCAAATGTCCTGAATGTGGGCAATGGGGCACGTTGGAGGAATTCCACGAGGCTCGACCGTCAGCTTCATCGCGTACAACTGCCCCCGGGCGTACCTCGCGCACGACAGTTCTGACTGTTGATGACGGCATGCTGACGCCAATTACCGAAGTCGGCATTGAATCAGTGAATCGTTTACCGACCGGCTTTACAGAATTTGACCGTGTACTGGGTGGGGGCATTGTTCCTGGCGCGGTGGTGTTATTGGCCGGAGAACCTGGTATTGGTAAATCCACATTGTTATTAGAAACTGCCGGCAATATTGCCCGCAATCAGCCTGATAGCACTGTTTTATACATCTCTGGCGAGGAATCGCAGGCACAGGTACGTTTGCGCGCCTCTCGTATTGGAGCTGTTCACGCTAATGTACTGCTTGCCGCTACCACTGATCTGGCTACAGTGCTGGGAATGGTTGAGAAGCAGCGCCCTGCGTTAGCGATTGTGGATTCGGTGCAAACTATCGTGTCGCAAAATGTGGATGGGATTGCTGGCGGTTCTACGCAAGTGCGTGAGGTGGCGTCCGCTTTAGTTGATGCGGCGAAAATGTGGGATGTTCCTGTGCTGTTGGTTGGTCATGTTACTAAAGACGGGTCAATTGCCGGCCCGCGCACATTGGAACATCTGGTGGATGTGGTGTGCCAGTTCGAGGGTGATACTGAAACTGCACTACGTATGCTGCGTGCTGTGAAGAACCGTTTCGGCCCGACCGATGAGGTGGGTTGTTTCGATATGAGCGGTGAGGGTATTGAAGAGGTTAGTGACCCTACCGGTTTGTTTGTGTCGTCAGGCGACGCGCCTGTGGAAGGCACCTGCGTAACTTTTACTGTGGATGGTCATCGTAGTTTGCCGATTGAAATTCAAGCGTTGGTCACCTCGTCGGTGCTGCCTACGCCACGTCGAGCAGTAAACGGCGTGGATGCGAACCGTATTGCTATGCTCACGGCGGTGTTGTATCGCCATGGCCGTATTAACCTGCTCGCTAACGATTTATATGTGTCAACAATTGCCGGTGGCCTGGCTAAGGAGCCTGCTTGTGACTTGGCAATTGTGGCTGCGTTGGCGAGTGCTGCTCGTTCCCGTGCTATTCCGCGGACGACATGTGCGATTGGTGAGATCAGCTTGACTGGTCAGGTGCGTCCTGCGCCGCGTGTTGAGCAGCGGCTGCGTGAGGCGGCACGTTTGGGATTCACTACAGCTGTGGTACCGCCGTTGAGGCGAAAAGTTGCTGTTCCGGGTTTGACGTTAGTTGAAGCGTCGTCTTTGCGTGACGCGTTGGATGCGTTGGGTTTACGCTGAATTGGGATTAAGCAAACGAAAGTGTGTTTCCTGTGCTTAGTTTGTGAAGGTGGCAATACGCCCCGAAGTTTGAGGTTAAGTTTCAGGCATCAGAAACAGCTGATGTTAGTTGACGAGTCTGCTCCACATAGTTGTTCAGCGCCGCTACCAGTTCTTCTGAACTGTTGTAGCACACCATTGGATTAAGGAATCCTGCAAATTCAAAACGTACGCGATGCCCATAAAGATCAAGCCATGTGTCACCATCGGTGATAGCATTCGCTTCAGCAACGCGTTCATGTAATCCGGTTTGCTCGCTAAACGTAGGTTTAGTACCGATAGAAATCGCTGCAGGCCAACGATGTTCAGATTCATGTTCCGAGTCGTCCAAGTCAATGAGCCAACCAGCGTATACGCCGTCTACTGGTAGGTAACCGTCAATTTTTTCACCAAGATTGGCGGTGGGGAACCCTAAAGTACGTCCACGTTCCTCACCATGCACTACTGTGCCTTCAACACCATGGTTGCTACCGAGGATCTCATTAGCGGCTTGAATACGCCCCTGTCCTAGTAAATACCGCACATTGGTGGAACTCCATACACGCGTTTTACGCCCCTGGTGACGTTTGGTCCACGCACGTCGTTGTGCTTTGCTCATACCGTCGGTGGGGTCTTTCGGCTCGCCCGGCTCGCTGGGAGCCTGCGGTGTGGCGTCAGCGGGAATATACACATAACCGGGGCCGCGATCGTCTACTACGTCGAGTTCGAAAACACCAGTCGCCTGAGAGAGCGTACGTATGGCCGCCACATCGCCTTCTCGCCCATTGCCCATTGCTGCATCGGCGCCGAGTACCAGCGTGCGCATACCGAGTTTGCCCACGAGCTGGCCCAGGAAGAAACGGTACGATTTTGCCGCGAAAGCTAGCGAATAGCGAACAACGAGTACACGATCAACACCCAGATCGTCCATTACGCGTAGCCGCTGGTTGACACTGGTGAGAGCATCCGCGTCTACACCATCGTCAGGCAGTTGAGCACCATTGTGGGTGGCGGCATAGTGATGAACAAGTCCCGGTCGAGGATCGAACAGAATAACCGTAGAAAACGAATCGGTTTTCTGTGCAAGTTCTACTACACGGCTGATTACAGCACGGTGCCCACGGTGCATGCCGTCGAATACGCCAACAGTCACCACGGATTTGCGGTTCAGGCTCGGGGTCGGCCAGTCAACTGAACCCTCCTCGTCGGGCTGTACCGTGATGATATCCATGCGTGTTCCTCTCTTAAGTGCTTGTCGCAGCCGCATTAACTCTAGCAGTCACTATCGAAGCTGAACGTTGGACGTACCTGAGTTTTCGCATTTTGCGAGTTTGCGTTTACGCCACTGTAGCCGATGCAGGGAAAACAGTAACCGGCTTAACAGCACCGCCGCCGCATGGCGTCACAATAGCCACAACATCGCGTGTTTCAAGTACGCAGGCGGCAATTTTTGTATTCGCCGTGGTGGTAGTAGTGGTTGCCTTGCAGTCTGTTATCTGCTGCATCGTTGCCTGATGTGCTGATAACTGACGCGCTGCCTTCCGCTGCGCTGGATGTTCCGCTGGTGTCTGCTGCACTGACCGTTGTTGTTCTGTTATCTGGTGCTCTGTCTGCTGCTGTGGTGATTGGAGCAACTGGTTTGGCAATACCAGCGCTGACATCTCTGCACGAATACGGCGACCGAAACGCAAATCCTGGGCTTGCTTCTCACCAATTGCCAGCATGGGTAATGATGTGGCAACAGCGTCAATCATCGGCAGAATTGCAGCATTAAGTTCGTCAGCAGAGACATCAAGTACAGCCTTTGCACGAGTTACCGTGTCACCTTGACGGTTGGTGTAGCTGCGCATTTTTTGATGCGCATTCACCACATGAGGGTCGTCAACGCAGTATCCACCAACACGGGTACGCCGCAACCGTGTTAAATAGCCGCCGATTCCCAGCTCTTTGCCAAGATCGCGAGCGAGTGCACGAATGTATGTACCCGCAGAGCATGTGACGCGCACGTCCACGTCAATAACTGGCGTTGTCTGCTCACTATTTGTGCGTTCACCTAGTGGTAAACCAGCTGTTGTTGTTGAAGCGTTACCGCAGCGCACATCTAAAACGTCGAAAGCATCAATCCTGACTGGTCGAGCTGTCAATTCAACGTCCTTGCCTTCCCGGGCAAGGTCGTAGGCACGCTGGCCATGGATTTTGATGGCTGAGTACGTGCTCGGTACCTGCTCAATATTGCCGAGAAAATGCTGCTTGATTGCCTCAACAATACGATGCTGCGCCTGTTCTGATGTCAGAGAACTGAGGCCATTATCGGTATCCATAACAGCAGCGCCGGTATTAGTCCCGTCAGATGGCAGCAAATCGCCGTCAGCGTCGTCAGTTGTGGTGCGTTGGCCGAGTCGAATTGTGGCCTCGTAGGTTTTGTTGTGTTCAACAATAATGTTGAGCAAACGTGTGGCGTTACCAAATCCAATAACCAGCACGCCAGTAGCCATCGGGTCAAGTGTGCCAGCGTGACCAACACGTTTGGTATGCAATGCGCTGCGCACGGCAGCAACAATGTCATGACTGGTAACGCCTTGCGGTTTGTCAATAATGAGTAGGCCAGAGTCTGTGTGCTGCTGCTTATCAATGCGATTATTCTTCGTGCTGTCAGCGGTTACATTATCTGACTTTTGAGCCGTTTTATTCACCATAGGTGCGTCTGCTATTCTGCATCCTCGTAGTCGTCAATGTTATCGCCAGCGTTTGCAGCATCTTCATCCTCAAAAACATCATCGTCGTTAGGATGCTTATAAGGATCGGCATCGCCCGCATACTGTGCGTTTTCACGCGCTTTGGCAAGCTCTTCGTCACGTTTGCGCGCCACAACAATAATGTCTTCTATCTCGTGAGCCTCTCCAGGCACCTCGTCATAAACAAATTCAAGTTTGGGTGTCAGGCGCAAACCAGCTTTGGTACCCACCAACGAACGCAAGCGGCCTTTGGCTTGTTCGAGTGCCTGCTGAGCGCGACGCCGTTCGCCGCGCTCTTTGCCTTCATGGCCAAGCTGTGTCCAGTACACGCGAGCAATCTGTAAATCGTTGGTGACGCGTACATCGGTAATTGTCACGTTGGTAAGTCGCTTGTCGTGCAACTGAGATTCCATTGACGAGGCAATCACGCGCTGAATGAGAGCCGCAATGCGTGCGGCACGAGGAGTGTTTCCTGACATAAAAGTGTCCTTTATTCTTTTCCGCCGGGGTATGCTTCATGTTCCATCGACAGCATATCCCACGGTCCATATGTCAATACGAACGCCCGCCACCGGAACAACCGACTGGCGGGCGTTGCGAATACAGGTCAAGCTACTTGCGCTCAACCTCCTGCATTTCAAAGGTTTCGATGATGTCACCGATTTCAATGTCGTTGAAGTCGCCGAGGTTGATACCAGCCTCGAAGCCTTCCTTGACTTCGGTGACGTCGTCCTTGAAGCGACGCAGCGAAGAGATCTCCAGATCGTTGACGGTAGCCACGCCGTCGCGCAGAATACGGCACTTGGTTCCGCGCTTGACTGCACCATCCTGCACCATAACGCCGGCGATATTGCCGAACTTGGAGGAACGGAAGATCTCGCGGATCTCGGAGTGAGAGGTCACAACCTCCTCGTACTCCGGCTTGAGCATACCCTTCAGCGATGCTTCGATGTCTTCGATCGCATTGTAGATAACCGAGTAGTACTTGATTTCCACGCCCTCGCGATCAGCCATGTCGGCAACCTGACGGTTCGGACGTACGTTGAAGCCGATGATCACAGCCTTGTCGACTGTGGCGAGGTTGACATCGTTCTGCGTGATTGCGCCAACGCCACGGTGAATTACCTGGATGCCGACCTCGTCGGAAACCTCGATCTTCATCAAAGAATCTTCAAGAGCTTCGACAGAACCAGACGAGTCGCCCTTGATGACGATGTTGAGCATATCCACCTCAGACTTGGCGAACTGCTCCTTCAGGCTTTCGAGCGAAACAATCTTACGGCGCTTGGCAAGCTGTGCAGCGCGTTCCGTTGCCTGACGCTTTTCAGCGATCTGACGTGCCGTGCGGTCATCGGGAGCAACAAGGAACAAGTCGCCTGCCGTTGGCACAGAAGTCAGGCCGAGCACCTGCACTGGTGTAGACGGCTTTGCTTCCTTCATCTGCTTACCGTTCTCATCCAGCATTGCCCGAACGCGGCCATACGATGTACCAGCCACGATTGCGTCACCAACACGCAACGTACCGGACTGTACCAGCACGGTTGCTACAGCACCACGACCCTTGTCAAGTCGTGCTTCAACGGTGGCGCCGCGAGCATCCATGTCAGGATTTGCGCGCAGGTCGAGTTCAGCGTCGGCTGTTAGCAACACTGCTTCAAGCAGCTTGTCTACATTGGTACCCTGCTTGGCGGAAATGTCCACAAACATTGTGTCACCACCATATTCTTCCGGTACCAAACCGAATTCAGTGAGCTGACCGCGCACCTTCTCCGGGTTTGCGCCTTCCACATCAATCTTGTTAACAGCCACCACAATCGGCACATGAGCGGATTGAGCATGGTTGACTGCTTCAATGGTCTGTGGCATCACACCATCATCTGCAGCAACAACAAGAATTGCCACATCGGTAAGTTCAGCACCACGAGCACGCATAGCGGTGAAAGCCTCGTGACCAGGGGTATCAAGGAAGGTGATCTTACGATCTTCGCCTTCAAGCGCAACATTCACCTGGTAGGCGCCGATACGCTGAGTAATACCACCAGCCTCGCCAGCAATCACGTTGGTACGGCGGATCGTGTCAAGCAGTCGAGTCTTACCGTGGTCAACATGACCCATAACAGTAACTACTGGCGGGCGAGGTTGAAGATCTTCATCTTCTTGTAGTTCTTCCTCGTCGAGGTTGATGTCGAACTGTTGCAGCAGCTCTTTGTCTTCCTCTTCAGCGGACACAACCTTGATGTTCCAGCCGATTTCTTCACCAAGAATCTGGAACGTCGACTCGTCCAGCGACTGCGTAGCTGTGGCCATCTCACCGAGGTGGAACAGCACCGTAACCAATGCTGCCGGGTTGACGTTAATCTTCTCAGCCAGATCAGCCAGCGAAGATCCCTGACGTAAACGAATGGTCTGCCCGTTACCAGCGGGGATACGCACACCGCCAATAACTGGAGCTTTCATCTCCTGGAATTCTTGACGCTTGGCAAGCCTGTTCTTACGGGCCTTTGACGACTTACCGCCCTGACGTCCGAAAGCACCTGCTGCGCCACCGCGGCCACGACCGCCACCACGTGATGACGGAGCACCGCCACCCTGATAGCCGCCGGAAGCACCACCACCAAAACGATTGCCGCCAGCACCACGGTTGCCGCCGCCCTGACCGGGACGCTGCTGCTGCCCCCACTGCCCTGGCTTGGCACCCTGTGCGCCCTGTCCGGGACGGCCACGGAATCCACCACGACTGCCTTGACCGCCGCGACCTCCACGGCCACGACCATTACCATTGTCCACACTCGGACGGGCCATAGGATGCGGACGCGGAATATCACCTGGCGTTGGGGCATGCATACCCTGCTTGCGGCTGAACGGGTTGTTGCCCGGACGCGGCTGCGTACGCTGCGTTGAAGAATCCTGCTGAGAACGTGGCGTCGGTACACTGGGACGACCTGAACCTGGCTTCCCCTGTGAGCGACCACCCTGACGGCTGCTCGGACGCGGCTGAGCCGAACGCTGCTGACCTAACTTCGGTGTCTGCTGTGAATGACCAGTGCCAGCGCCATGATGCTGCTGGCCAGAACGTGCACCAGGCTTGGGAGCTTGCTGCCCTGGCTTTGGAGCCAGGCTTGGCTTAGGCTGCTCAGCCTTAGGCACATCGGGTTTAGGAGCTGCAGAACTGCGGGAAGTCGAGCTGCTCGGTGATTCAACACTGCGAGACGATGAACCCTGGCCAGAACGACTCGCGGCCGAAGTCTCACGCTTGGTTTCTGCTTTCTTCGAGGCCTGTTCGCCCTGATCCTCATTTTGCTTCGGGAATGCGGCCCTTAAGCGGCGCGCTACAGGGGGTTCGACGGTCGAGGATGCCGACTTGACAAACTCCCCCATCTCTTTGAGCTTCTCAAGAACAGTTTTACTGTCGACGCCAAGTTCCTTGGCCAGATCATACACGCGTGCTTTCGGCACTCATTCTCTCCTATTCTGCGACCACGCGTACGTCTGCGCGATCACGTCTCGATGACGGCGAGCCTAACCTGTCTCATCGTTCGACCATATTCGTTTTGCCTTCGTTCATACCGTGGCGTAGGCACAGCAGCCCGACGCTCGGAGTACCGCACTCAGCATACTCGCGACCGTGGATGTGGTACAGTCCGCGCGTTCTATAGTTATGAAAATCGCTTTTATGACTCGTCAGATGCGGCCTGCTGAACCTCGCGCTGATGTGTCTCAGCTGACTCAATACCGATCTTCCAACCAGTGAGTTTGGCAGCCAAACGAGCGTTCTGACCTTCTTTTCCAATAGCCAACGACAGTTGATCATCGTGGATGAACGCAACAGCGGTCTGGTTCTTCTCGCTGATCACCTTTACACCGGTAGTTACAGCCGGAGACAGCGCAGCAGCCACAAACTCTGCTGGATCAGCCGACCAGTCAACGATGTCAATTTTCTCGGAACCCAGGTTCTCCATGACGGCACGTACTCGTGCACCACCTGGTCCGATCAAAGCACCCTTGGGATTAACGCCTTCAGTATTGGCACGCACTGCGATCTTGGTTCGAGCGCCAGCCTCACGAGCAATAGCCATAATCGATACTGCTCCTGACACCAGTTCCGGCACTTCACGTTCAAACAGGCGGCGTACCAACTCAGGGTGAGAACGAGACACGATAATCTCCGGCCCTTTCAGACCGCGCGCCACATTAACCACGTAAACGCGCAGACGCTCACCATGGCGGTAGCGTTCACCCGGTACCTGTTCGCGACGCGGCAGAATCGCTTCTACATCGCCCACCGAAATATGCACATTAGCTGCATCCTTGGCATCCTGCTGCACAATGCCGGTGATCAGTTTGCCTTTCTGCCCTGAGAAGGCACCAAAAATCTTGTCATCCTCCGCTTTGCGGAACAGCTGAGTAATAACCTGCCGGGCAGTGGACGCAGCTAGACGACCGAAATCACGCGGGGTGTCATCGTATTCTTCACCAAGCTGCGGAACTGGATGCGGATTGTCTTCAGTTGGTTCCACAGGAATCTCGTCTTGAGCCCATACAGTAAAAGTGCCAGCACGAGCGTCTAACTCAACCCGAGCATGCTTCGCAGCGTGCGGTGTTTTCATATAAGCGAGGCGCAGCGCTTCGGCTAGCGCGTCATCCAGCGTCTCGGGATCGATTCCTTGCTCAGTCGCAAGCTGATGCATTGCGTTCAGGTCCAGTTCCATGCTTCAAGACCTCCTATGAAGTTATTCTCCGAGCGCTTAGCCCACGTGGTCACAGTCAGATATTAGTGTAAAAGTTTATGCAGACACGTCAGGCCAACTCTTCGGCGCGCCCGTCAGCCCGCAGACGGCGGTCGACAGCAGTCGTTGCTCTTATTGCGACCCTATTATGCCTGTCGGCTTGCTCAATGCCACGCATAGATGGACAAACTGAAGCAGAACAGGAACTCAGCGCCTGCGAAAGCGCCCTGTATTCTGCGCTTGACAATGACGAGGTTGCTAACTCTTCCGCTCTGCTTGTACAGCGCTACTTCGCATCGCGTTCGGCGTGGAGTCAATGGTTAGACGTTGCCGCTCATTGTTCTGCACGTTTTGACGAAGGTGTTATCCGTTCCGCTCAGGCTGCCAGCCGTGCGGTGACACTTGGCTCGCATTTGGGCATCGATTCCGACACCTGGGATGATCTTGTAGAAGAACTTGTACTGTCTTCAGAGGAAGAAAGTGCCAATCTCACTGAGCTGGTTGATCTATCTGCGGCTGCCCTTGCTGAGGATCGCGTCGGTTTTGCTCTTGAGGTACTCGCTGCTCGTGGTGCTGACAACGCCACTTTATCGCTAAGCGACTGGCATAAAACCATTGCTGAATTGCTTGCCTCTGCTGCCGAAGAAGACACTCGCCAAAAAGTGTATGACGTTGAAGAATTACTCACTCATCCCAATACCACTACTGATGCTGCCAACGGATTGCGCGCATCAACAGTGGCAATTATTGAAATGGACTGTACCCGATCGCTGATTGCCGCTGCTAATACAGGTGGTACAGCCTCATCTGACGATAACGATTCCACCGACACTGCTGACGAGATTGCCGCCATGCGCGCTTATGCCGCTTTAGCAGTAGAACATGCTTATCGTGCAATTCAGTTAGGATACCCCGCCATCGATGAGGCATTGTTAGTTACCACAAGTGATACGTCAAACGATGATGACGAGACTGATACTAATTAACAAAACTGATGCTGATAAGTGACGTGAGTTACACCAAGAGCAGCCCATACACTGGCAATATTTCAATCCGTCGAAAGCTCAGTCTCGGTAATTTGACATGACTGAATCGCCTCGCGATGCTGTCCATACCATGCTGCAAATGTTGCATCATCCATGTCATCTAATACAAGCTGGTATTCCGAATACACCGGGTCGCCTGTATCTTCATTTACGCCGATTGGTATTGATTCGCCGCCCAAACGACTCTTAATTGACGACTCGATTGCTTTGGCAATCTCCGCCATACGAGCTTGCCGCCCGCATCCCCACACATCTCAACACGGATTAATGTACATCACTGTAAATCAATGCAGCCTGCAAACCAGGTGGAACAAATAAATACAGGACACACGGCACGCTGCTATTACGCGCGCTGAGCAACCAGATACCGCGGTCGATTAGTCCAATCATTGCCGGTATACGAATTGTTAAAACCATGCGTTTGCGCATAATTAACAAGAGCGGAACCTTGACTGATGTCATGTTCCATCACGAGTAAACCGCCGTGTTTAAGCAACGCTGCAGAACGGTTAATAATCTGTTCAGGAATACGCATACCATCTGGTGACCCACCATACAACGCCAATTGTGGATCATGATCACGAACTTCAGGCTGCTCAGGTACCTGAGATTCAGGAATATACGGCGGATTTGAAATAACAAGATCAACAGTGCCATCAAGATCAGCAAGCGTAGAAGGATCTGTAGCATCGCCACATGTTAAATGGTAACGAGCAGCTGGTGAAGTAGATGACGACCAAATTGGTGGCTCATTGTCAACACTTATATTGTGCTTCTTCCCCACAGCGTGCGCGTTTTTACGAGTCCATTCTGCTGTACGCTTGCTTAATTCAACCGCCCACACCTCAGTATCTGAGGTCTCAGCAACTACTGATAAACCAATAGCACCACTGCCAGCACATAAATCCACAACACGGAATATGTAAGGAGCCCCTGTACTGGCGTCAACGGAACTGACATTATCAGTGTTCTTATTGATACGGCTATCAACAGTGTTGTCAGATTGGTTACAACTGTCAGTGTTATCAGCATTGTCGCTGTTGTTAATACCGTCAATACTGCAACCAGTATCGGTTTTTGAGCACGTCTTATGAATTGCTCGCCGTTGTGTGTCTAACCAATCCAATCCGGCTTGTACAACTGTTTCTGTTTCAGGCCGAGGAATAAATACCCCTGGACCAACGTGTAAATCGAGATAACGGAATGGCGCATGGCCGACAATGTATTGCAACGGTTCACGTTGAGATCGTCGGTTCACCATTGATTGGAAAATGTTGAGAACGTTGTCGGCGTATGCAACAGTATTCGCACAACTGGTTGCAACACTGTTATCGCTCGGAAGGCTGTTTTTTTGACCGTTATCTGCAGCTTCTTTTGCAGCTTCTTTTGTTGCGATCTCAAGTAGCTGAGTGAGATCGTCACCCATAAGCATGGCCTTGTTTATATCACGCAGCTCGGCATGGCACGCCTGTGCAAGCAACAGCTTCGCGTCATGTTCTGGCGTATCCACACCAGCATTGTGTAAGCATGTTGCTGCGTCACAGATAAGACGGCTGACAGCGATGCTCATAACAATCTCCCTAGAGTTGGAAAACTCGTGCCAGGAAGTAAGAACTCGTGTGAACACCCCACGCTACAAACACTGCTAACCGTATGCTCTTACTCCTGCCGTGCGAGACGATCGGCTTCATCGGCTTGAATGTCGGAATCAATAACAGCCTGCAAATCACCGTCGAGCACCTGATCAAGGTTATACGCCTTGTAATTGGTACGATGATCGACAATGCGATTCTCAGGGAAGTTGTAGGTACGAATGCGTTCAGAACGGTCAAGCGAACGCACCTGCGAGTGGCGCATATCGGCAGCTTCAGCAGCTTCCTGTTCATGCTTCATTGCCAATAAACGCGATTTAAGCACACGCAGTGCGGCAGCACGATTCTGAATCTGCGACTTCTCGTCTTGCATACTCACCACAATGCCGGTAGGAATGTGAGTCATGCGCACCGCAGAGTAGGTAGTATTCACAGACTGACCACCAGGACCAGAGCTCATAAAGATATCGACTTTCAAATCCTTCGGATCAATCTCTATCTCGTCGTTGTCGTCATCAGCTTCAGGGAAAACGATGACTCCTGCTGCTGACGTTTGAATGCGCCCCTGTGACTCGGTAACGGGAATGCGCTGCACACGATGTACACCGCCCTCATATTTCAAACTTGCCCACACGCCGTCTTCTGGAGCGGGCGTACCTTTAGCGCGGATGGCCACCTGCACATCCTTAACACCGCCCAACTCGGTACTGTTCTCACTTTGAATTGTTGTAGTCCAACCACGCTTTTCGGCATACCGCGTGTACATGCGCAGCAGATCACCAGCAAAAAGTGCTGCCTCTTCACCACCTGTGCCGGCTTTAATTTCCATAATCACGTCGCGTGCGTCGTCAGGATCGCGCGGAATTAACGCAGTACGCAGTTTCTCTTGCACGTCTGGCAATTGAGCTTCCAAACGCTTGGCTTCATCGGCAAATTCAGGATCGTCGCTGGCCATTTCACGTGCAACAGCAAGATCATCACGCACCTGCATATACGCTTGATAAGCAGACACAATAGCACCGAGTTCTGCGTGGCGACGGCCCAGTTTACGCATCGTATCGGGGTTAGACGCCACTTCAGGTTCACTCATCTGTTCTTCGATGCGACGGTATTCTTCCAGCGCAGTTTGTGCTGCGGGGAACTGCTCATCTGCCATGCGTGCTGCTCCTTTAAGTCATTGAGTTTCTGTCAATCTTCGACACGTTGCGCACTGCTATTTGCTTCCACCAACTGCGGGTTCCGACAATCTTCTGTGTTGTGTGTTGCCAGTACATATGCAGCAAGAAGACAAGAAAGTTACGGAATACAAAAACGCCAGCCCATGTGTAGGCACGCTGAAATGTGCCTGTCCACAGACTGGCGTTGAAAAAGCTACTTGCTGCGCTTGCCGTAGCGGCGCTCGAAACGAGCCACGCGACCACCGGTGTCAAGAATCTTCTGCTTACCGGTGTAGAACGGATGACACTTCGAGCATACGTCGGCCGTCATTGCATCGCCCTGGTAGGCCGAACGAGTAACGAAAGTATTGCCGCACGAGCATGTGACGCGAACGGCATGGTAATCGGGATGGATACCCTGCTTCATGTGTTGTCTCCTAAGGAATTCGGGGGACCCGGGTCGCCACGCCCCTATGGCTGTGGCGTGAACCGGAACCTCTGGGATTATAGGCCCCGCTATGGATTTTTGACAAACACAGCAGATTTGTGTGTGCCCCTTGTGGGTTTATTCAAGTGTTGATATTTTTGCCTA
>CAYQJZ010000041.1:0-14867 GCA_964417995.1 uncultured Bifidobacterium sp. | reverse complement strand
GCCGGGCCGGGAGTCATGACCCCGGTTCCGGCAGTGGTTCTGCCCATTCAGTGAAGAAGAAGTCAGAGAAAGTTTCTGAGAAGTCGGTGTTGTTGACTGTGAAGAAGGTTCTTAAGCCGTTGGTGGCTGCTGTGGCGGTAGTATCCGCGCCGGTGACGGCGTTTGCGGGTATTGGTTCTGGTGGTTCGGGTGTGAGCGGGAATACGGGTGTGGGCCCGGCCGGCGACATCCTCTACCTTGCCGACGATAACGATTATGCTGATACTTCTACCCAGGGGTGGGATGATGATTCGATCACGTACATGCTGAACGCACTAAGCGCTGCTGGTTATGATTTCATGCCGGATGCTGAGGAGAAGATTACGAGTGCGTGTCAGACGGCGATTAGTGAGGCGATTGCTGATACGTCGAATGGTGTGGCTGAGCATGCGCGTGTGATTGGTTTGGCAGCGACTATCGCGGATGGTACGAATAATCGTGTGTCTACGTGGGGTACGAACACGTCGGATTTCCGTAGTCGTTTCGAGTCGAATTGGTCGGCATTGGGTGTGCTGCTGTTGTTGCCTGTTTGCCTAGTGGTGCGCTTTGTGCGTTTTGTGCGGGGTGCATTGTTATGAGTGTGAACGCGGTGTCGTGGGCTATTGATCGTGCTCCTGTACCGGGCTCACGGTGTGTAGCGCGCATGATTCTGGTGCATTTAGCTGATAAAGCCGATGCGGATGGGCGTGACACGTGGAAATACGTGGGTGACATTGCTGACGCGATTGATGTGGATGATTCGACCGTGCATCGTAATCTCGCGTGGCTAGAAGAGCACGGGCTGATCGAGCGTGGTGATCAGAGTCTGGTATCGGATTATCCGGTGTATGCGCGTCCGGTGGTGTGGAATCTGTGTGTGGACAGGGTTCGTGAACCCTCTGAGCGGGCTGTGAGAAAAGGCCGGCCACGCTCCGGTCGTCCACGCCGCACCATGCGCGTATCCCACCCCACAGTATCCACTACACGTGATGATCGTCGCCCTGAGCTGTTCACAGTAGACGATGGTGAACCAGTGTCTACTGTGGTTGATGATGGGGTTGATCAGGGCGTGGATTATGAAGACATTCCTGCGCTGTCATCGTGTGATGAAAGTGTGAAAAACCCGGTTGCACGGGTGCAACCACCCCGGTTGCATGGGTGCAACCACCCCGGTTGCACGGGTGCAATACATAACGTCCATAAACATCCTAAAACTATTAACCCCTCTACCCCTACGGGGTATCTCCCCTTGCCAGGGGAGACCCCCACCAACAATTTCGAGTTCGAGGGGGATAGGCTTGAGGCTCACGCTGCTCCGGCAAGCGTGAACTCGTCCTCGTCGTCCGACTGGGATGACCCCGCCGACTGGGCCACACCCACCGACTGGGATGACGCCACAGCTGCGGCTTCTGACGCTGATGCTCAGCTCACAGCTCAAGCCGCTGGTGCTTCTGCTGCTCGGGGCGGTTCGGACTCGACTGCGCCCGCCGATGCTGGTTCGGATGCTACCGACGCCGCTGCTGCGAATGGCGCGGATGCGGGTGTGGATGGTTCGTCGGATGGGGTTGATCGGGTGGTGGACGCGTTGCGATCTCGCCGCCAAGAGGCTGGGCTTTCGGCAAGCGTCGCGTCGGCGCGTGACCGGCGTAAGGTTGCTCGCCTGCTGGAACAGCTCGAGGCTGAGAGTGTGGCGAACCCGGTCGCGATGGTGGTGTTGCTGGTGGACTGGCTGGTGGCGCACAAGTTCTGGGCGAAACGCGTCAGGTCTGGCACGGATTTGGCCCGGCTTTTCACCGAGATTCGCGACGACTATCTGATCGACGCCCGCACAACCACCACTGGTCGAACCACCACAGGTGCTCGTTCGGCGTCTGCTGCGGGTTCATCCAGTTCGACGACGGCGGGTTCGGCTGTCTCAAAGTGCGTGATGAACGGGCACACCCGCTACTGCTCGCATGTGGCCAGTGTGGTGGACTCACCCGAATGCCGCCGAACTGAACCATCGATACTGCATCGTCATGGCGTGGACTCGTCCATGTGTGATCGGGTTGCTGGCTGGTTGAACGCTGGTGTGAGCGTGGATACAGCGATCACACGGCTCGCTAAGCAGCTGGTTGACGCACGCCAGGAGCGTGAGCTGAACCGTCAGAGGGTGCGCGCGTTGTGTGCTGCTCGTGGTGGAAGCATGGTTATCGGTTCGAGGCCGAAGGAGCGTGTGTGATGGTGGCTCGTGGTCATGCTGGTATTTGCTTGGGTTTACCGGCACGGGTGCAGGATTTGATGTGGGGTCCTGACCAGGTAGCTGATCCGACAGCTCAAGCCCGGTTGACGGGGTGTGCGATTGAGTTGTGTGGGATGTGTCCGATGCAACCGGATTGTTTGGCCTTGTCGATTGTGAATCGTGACCAGTACGGCGTGGCTGGCGGGTTGCCGGTTCGTGCTCGTCGTGAGCTACGGCATTTAGCGCAGGCTGCTGGCGTGGATTTAACCGCGTCGAGTGCGCGGCTTCGAGATTGGCTGTGAGATGAGTGTACTGGTCGGTTATTGTCCGTTCTGGCTTGGTTGCGGGAAGTTGGGGAGATAGGTGAGGTCACGGATTTCTTTATGTTGCACCATCCTATCGAATTCGGTATCAAGCAGTGATTCGGTTTCTCGAAGCTTTTGCGCCGTTTCCTTGTTGATGTTTGAGTGGGACTCTTCGTAGTTCGTCAGCTGGGCATGCATGTTTTGGGCGGTTCTGTATTCGCCCCATGCCTTGACAAGCTGCTCGTAGTATTGGTGAAGTCTATAGTCTGCCTCTTCTGTGATAGAGGGCACGGTGCGTCTGTAGAGCAGGGCCATGTCCTTCAGTGGGTCGAACCCGAGGCATATAAGCAGGTCGTAGGCTTCCGCAGCTAGAAGCCTCCTGTCTCCATGCTCGATTTTGTAGAGCGTTGTCTTAGTCCAGTTGTAACCGCGTTCGTTCATTGCGTAGACCAATGCATCCATGCTGATGTTCTGTTCTTCTCGGAGGCGCGTGACGTTGGCTCCAATATCGATCGTGTGATTGTCGTGGTTGCTCATAGTGAACATGTTAGTCAAGAAATCAGACACGCTGTATCTGATTTGCTTGCATAAAAAAGGATACAGTGTTTCCTTTATGTAGGAATCATCAAATCGGTGATTCTGTAACCATTTTAGGAGTGAATATGTATGGTCGTGATGAAACGGATCGTCCAAACGGTTTTATGGACATCGATGCGTTTTGTGAGTATGTGCCGGGTATGACGAGGGGGCGTGCGGCGCAGCTTCGTTATACGGGTAAGGGGCCGAAGTATTTCAAGCCTTCGGGTCGGACGATTTTGTACAGGAAGGAGGATGTGGACCAATGGATCGAGGACAGCGTGCACACGTCAACGGCCATGTTGTGAGGGATAAAGAAAACGGCCTTGTTGCAGCAAGGCCGGGTGACGAATCTACAAATCTCCAGAAATCGTCGTTATCAGTATACGGGTTTGTTTTGTTTGCTTGCTGGGCTGTCTTGTTTCGTGGCAAGGGAGGGTGTCAGTGTCCTTCTGCCGCTCGGGACGGTGGTTTGTATGGGTAGTGTTCGGCAATACATTACTAGCTCTGGTGAGCGGCGCTGGGAGGTTCACTATCGTGACGGGGCGCATCGGCAGTATCACAAGGCAGGATTCAAAACCAGAAAAGCAGCTAAGTTGTTCCTGACAGCGAACGAGGCTGCCATCGACATAGGTGATTGGGTTAATCCGGAGTCCGGGCGCGTTCAGGTTCGTGTTCTGGGTGAGGAGTGGATGGATGGGCGACGCTCGATTTGGAAACCGTCGTATCGGCGGTCGGTGGAGATATCGTGGCGCGTATACGTCGAACCGCAATGGGGTGATCGGTCTATTAACAGCATTAGGCATTCTGAGGTTCAGTGCTGGGTCTCCGAGCTTGCCGCCGTGAAGTCCGCGACTGTGGTGTACCGGGCATTCGGAATCCTTAAGGGGATCTATGAGATGGCTGTGCAGGACCGTTTGATCAGGAACTCCCCGACGGTTGGTGTCGTGCTTCCTAGGCGTGAGCGTAGGCCGCACGTGTTTCTAACTCCCTCGCAGGTTATGTCGCTCGCTGATGCGAGCGGCGAGTATCGCGCCCTTGTGTTGGTGCTTGGGTTTTGTGGTCTTCGCTGGGGTGAGGCGACCGGCTTGCTTGTGGGTGATGTTGATTTCGAGCGGAATCGGATTCGTGTCGGCAGGAGTGCCACGAGGGTTGGTGGCGACATCGTAGTGGGGAGTACCAAGAACGGTGGCGTGCGTGAGGTGAGTATGCCCGAGATAGTTGCTGTTGCACTGCGCGAGCAGGTGTTAGGTAAAAATCCTGACGAGTTGTTGTTCTCAGGTGAGGATGGCGGCTACCTGCGTCAGCAGAGCGCTGCGGAGGGCAATCGTGGGTGGTTTGCAAAGGCTGTGAGGGAATCCGGTGTTCCGCGCTTGAGGATACATGATCTCCGCCACACAGCGGCCAGCATAGCTATCAGTGCGGGTGCAAACCCGAAATATGTGCAGCGGATGCTCGGTCATGCCTCTGCGAAGATGACGCTTGACACGTATAGCGACCTGTTTGACCGCGATATCGACCGTATTGCTGACAGCATAGACGAGCTGATAATGGCGGACGATGCGGGGTAGTTGGTGAAAATGGGTATGAAGCTGTATAAGCGTATCTTCGATGATCCTGCCGTAATGTTCTATCTGCGTTCTCGTTGCGACATGACCACGCGGGATTTGTTTGTGATGCAGCGAATGCTGCTTACTCCCAAAGATCCTGAAGATGAAGGCGAGGGGCATCGAAATGGAGGCCGGTATTACGAGAGGCGAGTACGCGCTGTGGCGTGCCTGTTTCCGGATGCTGCCAGCTTTGAAAGTGGTGATAAAGCCTTCAAGGCGGCGCTTAGGAAACTGAAACGGTTAAAGCTGATTGAGCAACGAGGCCGGGCGGGGCCGGGGCGGACGGCGGAGTATGTCTGGAACCTGGGCGTGATGGATTACATCTGCAATCAGGCCCATGAGCTAGAGAAAGAGGCGACGCGCCCAGGCTTCGCGGGCAGGGACAGGCCGGGGTGGATGTGGTCTCGCGGTGCGAGTTCAAACCCCGGTCGAGGGTCGCTATCTGCGCGACCCGTTAAGGAAAAGTAATCTGCATGCGACTAGGCAATGGTGTTCGATACGGCCGGGTGTTTTGAATCGTGATGACATCGGCGACGGAACGGTCGCCGATGTCATCGCCTCCTGTGCCGTCCAGAACAAACGTTGTAGTTTCGTGCGTTCGATGCGATTTGATGAAACACAGGAAGTTAGGTAGGTCGAAATGAAGATTGTGCATGACATGCAGGTCGGGTACTGGTTGGACAAGACCACACTGACACAACTGGACGAACTGTGCGAACGACTCGGTGTGACACGATCACACATGGTGCGATGCGCGGTCGTAAGCGTAGGCGCGGACGATCTAGATCCAGAACCAATCGACGTACAAGACGCGCCACGAGCCGGTAGACGTCCCACTGGTCATGCCACCAGCGTTGGACTCGAACGATGTATGCTTCGATTAACACGCGCCGAATACGAAGTACTCTGCCGGACCGCGATACAAGATGGTGTGTCCAGAGCGGAACGGATTCGTCATGTTGTGGTTTCGATGCTTGATCGTATGGACGAGGTTACGCTACGTGGATTCGCGGACACGCTGAACTCGATGATACTCGACCGGTACTCGCACAGGCTGCTGAACGAACTTGCCACACGGTACGACAATACGTGCCACCAAGGCGGGCATGATATGCTCCCCGCTCAATCGGCAACGAGCTAAAGAAACATGCCAGACACTACTTCTACATCGCTGCTGCATCGTTGCACTACGAATGCAACAGCGGTGCAGAAGCAATGCAGTAAACAATACGACACTGCAATACACCTGAAACAACGCTGAGCCAGCGATGCAATAAAGATGGTCTAAACCCAAACCCAATGTGATATCACTGAAAAAGCGATGCACTACACATGAAAAAGCACTGAATTAGCGATGCGATAGAGAGTAAATGGGGAGTGAATGGGGAGCAAGTTAGATGGATTGTGTACACAATCTGAACTTGTCCTTTTCGAAGCGTGCGCTTTGAAGTAAAAACCCGAGTGCCGAAGGCTGGTATTGGTGATAATTGACAGAAGGCTCTGTCGGGGGATATCAGTTTGTGGCTGTGATAAGGAGATGTGTGATGGGTGAGGATGCGATCGTGTTACTGCTCATTGTGTTGGGTATGCCGTGTGTGGGTGTTCTGCTTATAGCTGCGGACGTGCTGGTGACTGTTGTGCGTTTGCTGTTGTTGCCGGTTCGACTGCTGGTGCGCTTGTATATCATGCTTTTACATCACTTACGAGGAAGTTCGTGAAGGAACTGGATTAGTTAAGGAGGACATGGTGAATTGGAGTGATAGGGACAGAGCTTTGCTGGCATGGTTCGGTATGACTGGGGAGCAGGTTGAACGTGACGAGATTATGGCAGAATCTGAGATTGAACCTGATGATCTTAATGGGCGCGTCTGCTGCGGATTACACCTCGACAACCCCGACGAAGAAATGATTGCGTGAGCGTTTGCTTGCCTAAATCCATGCTGAATACTTCTCACTAACACGGTCAAGCGCTATCCATTAGCCACAGCGAATACATGCGCCGGAGGTATGCTCATACTAACAAACTGACAGTCGTGGATGAACACGATGTCATCAACTTCTCACTGACATTGAACAGAATCCATGATTGTTAACTTTTTCAGTTTTGTGTGTGGCCACGGTGAGAAAAATGGGGTATCGTCACATTCCCCCAGTGAGGTACTGTCACGTTCCCCCAAAAGCGTTAAAAATGAGAAAAATGAGGTACCACTACGTTTCGGAATAGGGTACCGCTGCATTCCCCCAGTGGGGGAACGTTACGTTCCAAAATGGGGTACCGTCATATTTCCCCCAATAATAAATAGATAAATATATACATAAATAATAATTAATACGCGCGCGTGCGCGCGAGAAATTTTTGTTAACTGGGTTAGTTAGCTTGCGCAGGTGGCGTATGCCTTCTTGGTAGAAGCAACGAAGTGAACATTATGGATGTTTGATTTTGTCCTCGTGGTATCGCATATCTCGGGCGAAACAGCTGAATCTGTTACTGTCCTGTTACTATCAGTTCGGTGCGAAACCGTTGAAACAGCGGGCTTTGCTGGCTTTGAATCACAGGGCAGGGAAACGGTTTGTTACTGATTCTGTTACTAGCTGACCTTATACGAGAAAGCAAAAAGGCTGGAATCGTTGGTATTCCGCTGATCCTAGCCTTTTGTTGCTGGTGCGAGTGGGGGGAGTTGAACCCCCACGAGCATTCGCTCACTGCCACCTGAAGACAGCGCGTCTACCATTCCGCCACACTCGCAGACAAGTGGTTAACTTACCACGGATGTGTAGAAGTGTGCAAATCTGCGGTATTTAGCGTGTCGTAGCTGTAGTGGGTGCCTGTGGTGGCGGCTACATGTTTGTGCTTCTGGAGGCTGTTCATGGCTGGTTTGAAAAAACGTTTCAGTTTTGGGAATAACGAGTTGCGTAAAAAAGTTGAGTGGTGTAGGCTCAAGTTTTGGAAAGCTCAAAGCGAAGGCTGGTCCTCAACTTGGGTAATGAGCGTAATGAATAACCGAATGTAAAGGAGATAACCAACATGGGACGTGCAGTAGGCATTGATCTCGGTACTACCAATTCGTGCATTGCAACACTGGAAGGCGGTGAGCCCACCGTTATCGTCAATGCTGAGGGTGCGCGTACCACGCCGTCCGTTGTAGCGTTCAGCAAGTCTGGCGAAATCCTTGTTGGCGAGGTGGCTAAGCGTCAGGCGGTTACCAACGTTGATCGCACTATCAGCTCGGTTAAGCGCCATATGGGCACTGATTGGACTGTTGATATTGACGGCAAGAAGTGGACTCCGCAGGAGATCTCCGCTCAGATTCTTATGAAGCTCAAGCGTGACGCTGAGGCCTACCTTGGTGAGCCGGTAACCGACGCTGTTATCACCTGCCCGGCATACTTTAACGATGCTCAGCGTCAGGCTACTAAGGATGCTGGTACTATCGCCGGCCTTAACGTGCTGCGTATTATCAACGAGCCGACTGCAGCTGCATTGGCATATGGCCTTGAAAAAGGCAAGGAAGATGAGCGTATTCTCGTCTTCGATCTTGGTGGTGGCACCTTCGATGTGTCGCTGCTGGAGATCGGTAAAGACGACGATGGTTTCTCCACCATTCAAGTGCAGGCCACCAACGGTGACAACCACCTCGGTGGTGATGATTGGGACCAGAAGATTATTGACTGGCTGGTTGGTGAGGTCCGCAATAAGTATGGTGTTGATCTCTCGAAAGACAAGATCGCTTTGCAGCGCCTTAAGGAAGCGGCTGAGCAGGCGAAGAAGGAACTGTCAAGTTCCTCTTCCACCACTATCTCGATGCAGTACTTGGCTATGACCCCTGACGGTACTCCGGTTCACCTTGACGAGGCTTTGACCCGTGCTCGTTTTGAAGAGATGACCTCTGATCTGCTGGGTCGTTGCCGTACACCGTTCAACAACGTGTTGGCTGATGCAAGCATTGGTGTGAGCGACATTAACCACGTTGTACTGGTTGGTGGTTCCACTCGTATGCCTGCTGTTAAGGATCTGGTCAAGGAACTGACCGGTGGTAAGGAAGCGAACCAGTCTGTCAATCCGGACGAGGTTGTTGCTGTTGGCGCGGCTGTGCAGTCCGGCGTTATTAAGGGTGATCGTAAGGATGTGCTGCTAATCGACGTGACGCCACTGTCTCTTGGTATCGAGACTAAGGGCGGTATCATGACCAAGCTTATCGACCGTAACACGGCTATCCCGACCAAGCGTTCCGAGGTGTTCTCCACTGCGGAAGATAATCAGCCATCCGTGCTTATTCAGGTCTACCAGGGTGAACGTGAGTTTGCTCGCGATAACAAGCCGCTGGGTACCTTTGAACTGACTGGTATTGCTCCGGCTCCGCGTGGTGTCCCGCAAATTGAGGTTACCTTCGACATCGACGCCAATGGTATTGTGCATGTCTCCGCTAAAGACAAGGGCACTGGCAAGGAACAGTCCATGACCATCACTGGCGGTTCGGGTCTTCCGAAAGACGAGATCGACCGTATGGTTAAGGAGGCCGAGGCTCACGAGGCAGACGATAAGAAGCGTCGTGAAGATGCAGAAACCCGCAATCAGGCTGAATCCTTCGCTTATCAGACCGAGAAACTTGTTAACGACAATAAGGACAAGCTTTCCGACGACGTAGCTAAAGAAGTTACTGATAAGGTAAACGAGCTGAAGGAAGCCCTCAAGGGTGACGACATCGAAGCTATCAAGAACAAGCAGACTGATCTGATGACTTCTGCACAGAAGATCGGCCAGGCGTTGTATGCGCAGCAGGGTGCTGACGCTACCGCTACTGATGCTGCTGCAGGCGCAGGCGCTGCTGGTGCTTCCAATGGTGGCGATGATGATGTGGTTGATGCTGAAGTCGTGGACGACGACAAGGACAACAAGTAATCGGGGTCGGTGATCATGTCTGAGTTCAACAAAGACGATTACCTGAACGATCTGCCGGACGCTGACGATCTCGCGGGTGCTCCCGATGCGTCAGCTCCGGCTGGATCGGCCGATGAGTCCATCGCTAACTCTGCCGAGACTTCACGAGAACAGTCTGGCGGTGCGTCAGAATCTGCAAATACAGCATCTGACAACTCTGTTCCTACCGGTGATGATGCAGCTGGCAATGCCGCAGAAGGCGACACGGCAGAAAATACCGTTGCTGACAGTGATACAGCGCAGAATAACACCGAAGGTGACAACGAACAGAGTGACGACGATTCGTTCACTCCACTAGGCAAAGCCAAGAAGGAAGCTGCCGACTACTTGGAGGCACTGCAGCGCGAACGTGCAGAGTTCATCAACTATCGCAATCGTGCGCAGAAAGAACAGGATCGTTTCCGCCAACATGGCATTACGGATGTGCTCACCGCTTTGTTGCCGGCACTTGACGACATTGATCGTATTCGTGAACACAGCGAAATGGACGATTCATTCCAGGCTGTCGCTACAAAAATCGACAAGGCGTTCGAGAAGTTCGGCGTTGAGAAGTTTGGTGCCAAGGGTGAAGAATTCGATCCGACTAAACATGAGGCAATCCTGCACAAGCCGGATTCGGAAGTTGACAAAGAGATCGTAGACACGGTGGTTGAAGCAGGCTACCGTATCGGCGATCGCGTGATCCGTGCAGCCCGTGTAGTTGTGGCATCTCCACAGAACTGAGCAACTGACACAACAACCTAACGATAAGCGGGTGGCTGCGGTTGTGGCCACCCGTTTGTTTCACAAATTAAACGGTACAAATTAATTACACTGCTCATGGAAGGAGGCAGCGAGAATGGCAGAGAATGAATGGCTATCTAAGGATTTCTACAAGATCCTCGGTGTCTCTAAAGATGCCAGTGAGCAGGAGATCACCAAAGCCTACCGTAAACTTGCACGCCAATATCACCCCGATCTCAACAAAACCAAAGAAGCTGAGGAGAAGTTCAAAGACATCTCCGAAGCCTACGATGTGTTGAGTAATAAAGAAACGCGCCAAAAATATGACGCTATTCGCCAGTTCGGTATGGGCGGTGCGCGCTTCGCTGGCGGCTCAGGCAACAGTGGTTTTGACGCCGGTAGTTTCTCAGACATCTTCGGATCAATGTTTGGCGACGGTAACGGAACACGTGTCCGCTTCCAAACATCAGGCAATGGCGCAAACATGAACGACATCTTCTCCATGTTCGGCGGCATGGGAGGTGTGAACGGTAATCCTGGCGGTTATGCCACAGGTAACCCTTATGCTCAGCAGCAGACTGCACACCCGCAGTCGGAAAACGGTGAGGATCGCCATTCCACCGTCAAACTTACATTCCGCCAGGCTGTTAAAGGCGCCACCGTATCGCTGAGTGCAGGCGGTAAGAAGTTTAAAACACACATTCCCGCTGGCGTCAAAGAAGGACAGCGCATTCGACTGGCAGGCAAAGGTAAGCCTGGGCGTAACGGTGGTAAACCCGGCGACCTGTACCTGCAAATTAGCGTCACTCCCGACGAACGATTTGAAATGCGCGGCAAAGACATCATCATGAACTTGCCGGTTACCGTGGGCGAGGCTGTGTGCGGCGGCAAAATCGAAGCCAAAGACATGGACGGCAGCCCCGTCACCTTTAAAGTGCCCGCCGGTTCATCCAGTGGCACAGAAGTGCGAGTATCCGGCAGAGGTATACGACCGTCGGGGTCGGGGGCTACCGGCGACTTAATCGGTCGTGTACAAATTCGTGTGCCATCTAAACCAAGCCTGGGGCTTAAACACAGCGCCAAAGAGTTCGACAAAGAAACCGGCGACTTTACCCAAACTGTTGCTGCTGAACGGTAGCTAAAAACGGCAAGGAGGTACACATGGCACGCGTAACACGCCAAATTCGCGAGTTATACGATATGTGTGCTGCGGCACTCGTGTCCGGTCGCGCTGACCTTGACGGTGCCAGCCAAGTCGGTTTCGATATCGACCTGCCTGTATTTACTGTCACCCGTACGGGTGAACTCGCCGCCATTCATCCGCAAACTTTGCGCCAATATGACCGACTTGGTCTCGTGGTGCCTCAGCGTACTGAGGGTGGCGCACGCCGGTATTCGTTGCGCGACATCTCTCGCTTGGCGCATGCACAGCATCTTAGCCAAGACGAAGGCATCAACCTTAACGGCGTAACACGTATTCTCGACCTGGAAGAAGAGAACCGCGAACTACGTCGTCAAATAGCTCGAATGCGCAAACCAGCGGGTTCCAGCGTTTTTGCTGCCGACATGGATGGCGGAATCGTGGAGATCGAACGCGAACGCAGCGCTCGCCGCTGGCGCAGGCAAATCCAGATCGATCCACGAGCATTGCCCTCGCGCAGTGACTACTACGCTGACGTAGACGACGACCTTGAATCCAAAGCCGTTGTCGTGTGGCATATTGGATGATCATAATCTCTGCAAACATTGGGGACGAATCCTTTTCATAAAGCAATTCGGGCAGAAAACGTCCTGTGATATGAAAAGTGTTGAAATGTGGAGCTATAGGTCTCTTTTGGTTTATAGTCCGTTTTGTCGATTCTACAGCAGAATATAAACCATCTTTTTATGAAAAAGCGATTTGACATTATAACTTCTGTTTGTTACATATATCGATTATTTAATATCTAGGCTGGGGTTGTATTGAAGAAGTCATTAGCGTTTATTGTATCATTGCTTTCTGGTATTGCTATCTTTTTTCTTCTCAGATTTTTAATTGTTGATGTGGATGAAATTTGGAATCTTTTGATGGCAATATTTGGGAAGTATCAAAGTATTCTAGAAACCCCTATTGTCATTATTGTGTTTCTAACATTTTGCTCTTTAATGTTTATGATATTAATTTTTCAGTTACTACTGAAAAAGGTTTTTGTATATTACACTTACGTGATGTCTGCTATCTATCTGCTAAGTGTTTTCTCTGTAATAATGCTCAAAAGTAGAGGTATACGTGGAATTAATATTGATCTTTTGAGTGTTGTTGAACAATTTGTTGAATCGCCGATTACTGTATTGATGAATCTAATTTTATTTATACCTATTGGAACTGTTGCATATCTTTTTTCCAGATCAACCGTCAAATCAGTTCTATGTGCTTTAATATTTATTCTTGCGTGTGAGATTTCTCAATATATTTTTGCGCTGGGTATCTTCGACATTGTAGATATTGTTTTGAATACTTATGGTTTTATTTTAGGATGCTTAGTCGCTGAATATACTGTAAGTAAAGGAATAAAGATAAAAAGAGACGGTGCATACTTCTTACTTGAATTTAAGTCGGATGATGGGTGAACAGAATTTTTTCTGAATGTACCTTACTTCAAGATGCAATCCGTGCAATAGACATTTGACTTTTATGTATGAGTTCTGCCACGTCGCGGATCTCTGGTGAGATGATTATGACGTCACAATGTATATGGGTATCTACGAATAGCATGTGATGGCATAGAACAAATTTACGAGGGACAAAATCATGGAACTCAAAGCGGTGTTTTGGGACTTAGACGGCACGTTAATTGACTCAGAACCGGTGTGGCATCAAGGCGAGATTGAGCTGGCTCATGCCAATGGTGGTGAGTGGACTGAAGATGATGGCTGGGCATGTTCAGGAACACCTGTGCCAGATGTAGCTCGACATATGATTGCCAAGGGATGCACTCTCACTGTTGAGCAGATTGATAAGCAACTTAAGCAGTATGTGTTTGACTATGAGCAGCGCAATCTGCCATGGATTGATGGTGCGCTTGATGTGGTGCGTTCGCTTAAGGCAGCTGGTATACCGTCGATGGTGGTGTCAACATCGCCACGGCCAATTGTTGACAACGTTATGCAGAAAGCAGACGGTTTGTTCGCCGGATATGTGTGCGGCGATGATCCAGTGGCGCATAAGCCAGATCCTGCTCCCTACCTCGAGGCGGCGCGGCGTTTGGGATTGACTGCTGATGATATGCCATCGTGCATTGTTGTGGAAGATTCTGCATCGGGTTTGCGTTCCGGTGTGGCTTCTGGCGCTACTGTTATTGCGCAAACTGGCTGGATTCGTACTGATACGTCAGGCCTGGGGCAGTTTGCTTCTATTGATTCTTACGACGGTATTACTGCCGAAACGCTCGACAGCTTCGTTCGTCAGCGATTAAACAAGTAGTTCTAGCACAGATGAGCATTACCGTATACGTGTGCTGACACGTGCGGTGTGTGAATTGGGGGTATTCTTGCGAGTACTGTGTTTGCCTGTGTTCGAAGATGACGCCACCCCATGCCACTATGGGGTATCCCCGTGAGCACTGCTCACCTGCTTGCTGGGGAAGTCTATAGACGAGAAAGAATTACGGTTCTGCACAGACGCGCCGATGGTATAACTGTGTAGCGCTTTTCTTGAGTTTGTGTTATAGTCGCTTTTCGTGCTTGCAGGAGTTTGCATGTACAACTGGAGGATTCGCCTAGTGGTCTATGGCGCACGCTTGGAAAGCGTGTTGGTGTAACAGCCTCACGAGTTCGAATCTCGTATCCTCCGCGATAGCCCTTTTCGTGTTCCAAAGAAAAGGGCATTTTTGTTCCTGAACCGTTGGAGTTCCAACATTTCGCAGTGTTCCGCCTCGTTTTGGGAATTTCCTTTTAACCCGCGTTGCACCGTTTTGAGAGGTATAGTAAGCGGCAGATCACGCGGTACAGCTTTACGTGATACTGCTCTAGTTTTTAGCTTAGGTAAAGCAGTGGGTAAATAAGTGGGTTTACAACCCAAACAAGTGGGTAATTTCGGGGCTGTAGGTCAAAAGTGTTGATACCCAGTTCCAATCTATTCGGGTTATAGGCCCTCAATGTGTTGATGGTTTTCGGTATTAGTGCTGTTCACACTTAGTAAATATGGGCTGAAAGTTGGAATGACCCAACTTTGCACCCGGTCAAAACGTGTTGATGGTGTTAATGGTTTTCCTAGATCAGGGATAGCCTGAGACCCTCTCAAAGTTTTTCATGGTCGAATAACGGCAATGAATACTGTTAGATGCTTTGTACGCGTGAGCACAATGGACCTGGGTAGACGAACCTCTGGTGTGCCAGTGTTAGACGCCCTGTGTGCGAGAGCACAATGGTACGGAACATCAAGACAGACCAGCACAGTAGGGCAAAGGAATTGTTTGAGTGGTGTGGCTCTGCCT